>DAOUAI010000031.1:0-2116 GCA_034433775.1 Dehalococcoidia bacterium | reverse complement strand
CTGGTGATCACTCGCAAACCATTAGCCAAGGTAACTTTTTGGTACACTGCGCCAAGATTCTACCTGTCACTTGCTGCGCCGTCAATCCTGTGACGGCTGTATTATAAAAGTTGTGAAAATAAGGAGAAATAGAGAAAGAAGGTTCTACCACCATAGAGAATGGCATCAGAATGGTCTTAGGTCTAAAAGATTACATTGTGAAGCAAGTGCAAGAAGAGGAAGACAGGGATAATAGCGGTGATAGAAAGGAGAAAAGAGTCAGAGCATAAATGTCCATACTGTCAGAGTTTAAGCCCGTATTCTCGTGGTAAAAGTAAAGGGCTCGGTCCCAGAAAGGTGCGACATAGCTGGATAAATGGTAAAACAATCTACCTTGAGTTTTCCCGCCAGCTGGAGGTGTCGACACTGCGGACATACCTTCGTCGAAGGGTATGACCTGGTGCGACAATATGCCAGAATGACCAAAAGGGCTGGATTGGGAATCAGCTACAAAACATTGCGTTCCCTTCTAGACGGAGAAATAGATGGAGAACTGGCAGCATCTGTTCTGTCTGCTGATAATCTCTTTCTTGGCATAGATGAACACAGTTTCAAACATCAGGAACTAGTATTTACCATCACTAATCTCAATCAGAGGAAGATGCCGGGAGTACTGGAAGACAATCGTATTGCCACCTTAGGAGAAACTCGACGATGCAAAGAGAGGGAAATTGGAGAGGCTGCTCAATCAGTATCCCGGCTTAAAAGGGTCTTACTGGGCTAAAGAGAAATTGCAGGAGATGTATCGTGAAGAGGAAAGCAAAAGGGCAGATGTCATGCTGACAATATTATCTTCAACCCCAAGTTTAATGACGATGGGGAACTTATCAGATGGGGTAACAGACTAAAACACTGGCGTGGACCAATACTAAATTACTTCGATCACAGGACTACTAATGGTTATACAGAAGGATGCCATACTAAAATCAAGGTGCTCAAGCGCTTCTTTTACGGACTGAAGAATACTGAAGTATATTGGAAGAAAATGCCTCTGGAGTTTGTACCATACCATGCAGAACCTGTTTCCACAACTTTTGACAAAGAGCCTTTGTTATCTTGACACTACTTTGTCTAAGCACTACAATTACCCTGTGGCAGGCGGGGCGCACTACACACACCTTTTGCGGTTTCAAACATATTCGCACTCCAACGTGTTCGCGCAGGGATAACTTTGGAAAAGACATATCTATATTAAGGAGGATACCATGGCGTAAAAATTTTGTAAATCACAAAATCAATAATAATGCTACCAGCACTAAAGCAAAGGGAGGATGAAATGCGAAAATTGCTAAAAGGATGGTGGATTGTATTCTTAAGTGTAATGTTATTTGCAATTGCATGTGCACCTGCAGCTACGCCTTCGCCAGCAGCTGTCCCTGAAGCACCTCCGCCTAAAACATTCGAATGGAAATTCCAATCCCACTGGCCTGCATCTAGTGTCTCATATGCACCGTTCAAGAAATTCTGCGAAGAGGAGATTTTAAGACTAACTGACGGGCGATTAAAGATCACTGTATACCCAGCAGATACTTTTATGCCAACCAAAGACCTCTTCGAAGCATGGCGTAATAATACATTACAGGGCGGGACGGGCAGTGTCTATTGGACAAGCATCGTTCCCCTTGAAGCTGTATCCGGTAACTGCCCATTCGCTTTTAGAGATGCCTGGGAGGTTCAGTACTTCCACGTACAATTGGGCTTCGAGGATGCTTTAAAAAAGGCACATGAAGCGAATGGTGTGATGTACTGGACAGAAAAGTGGTATCCCACAGCGATGATATCCAAGAAACCGGTACGAACTCTGTCTGATTTAAAGGGGCTAAAGGTGAGGTCATCGGGTGCGATAGCTGACTTGCTAAAGGAAGTTGGCGCCTCACCAACCATGATTGCTGGGGCGGAGATTTATACTGCGCTCCAGACTGGTGTTGTGGACGCAGCTCATTGGGGTGCGGCTAGCGGGGCTTATTCAATGAAATTCCACGAAGTTGCTAAGTACTACGTGCAACCCAACTTAGCCTTCTGTGCCACAGATTGGGTCGGCATTAGCAAAAAAGCCTGGGACGAGTTGCCCAAAGAC
>DAOUAI010000030.1:0-1848 GCA_034433775.1 Dehalococcoidia bacterium | reverse complement strand
TGGCTCAGCTGGACAAGACTTTCCCGACCCTGGACTGTTCTGCCTGCATTCTCACTCCCAAGATGACTACGGTAGGGCAGCATCCCAATATCAAGCTCATGAGCTACAGTGAAGTGGAGGATGTCTCAGGGTATGTAGGAAACTTTCGGGTTAAGATTAGAAACAAGAGCCGTTACATCGATGTAAGCAAGTGCACGGGCTGTGGCGAGTGTGCCAAGGTTTGTCCTGTTGAGCTAAATAGCGAATTCAATTTGAACCTGTGCAAGCGAAAGGCTACGTATATTCCTTTTCCCCAGGCGATTCCCAACAAATATACTATAGATAAGCGTGGTTATCCACCGTGCCGGGTAGCCTGTCCGGCTGGAGTCAACGCCCAGGGTTATATTGCTCTCATTTCCCAGGGCAAGTTCCATGAGGCTCTTGGCGTGCTGCGCAGGACTATGCCCTTCGCCGGGGTTTGTGGGCGTGTGTGCACCCACCCCTGCGAGCATGACTGTGAGCGAGGCAAGGTTGACCAGCCCGTAGCCATCAGGGCTCTCAAGCGATTCATGGCTGACTACGAACTGAAAGCGGGACGGGCAAAAGCGACACCGGTGGGGAGGAGCAAAGAGGAGAAGGTAGCCATTATCGGCTCGGGTCCAGCCGGTTTAGCCTGTGCCTACGATTAGTCAGGGAAGGATACCCAGTCACTGTGTTCGAGTCTGCCCCCGAGCCAGGGGGTCTGCTGCGCTATGGCATCCCCGAGTATAGATTGCCCAAAGAAGTGCTCAGGAATGAGATAAGTTATATAGAGGAATTAGGGGTAGAGATTAGGACAAATACCCCGGTGAAAAGTCTCTCCGAGGTCTTCAACCAGGGGTACAAAGCCATTTTCTTAGGCACAGGTGCTGGCGTCAGTCAAAAGCTGGGGATTCCTGGTGAGGATACCCCGGGAGTGCTTCACGCTCTTGATTTCCTGAGGCAAGTTAACTTTGGAGTCAAGGTCAATCTGGGGAAGAGAGTAGCAATAATCGGCGGTGGCAATGCTGCTGTGGATGCTGCTCGAGTAGCCCGTCGCCTTGGTGTTGACGAGATAACCGTTATTTATCGTCGCAGCCGTGCTGAGATGCCAGCAATCCCCAGTGAGATTGAAGAGATGGAGCGAGAAGGAGTCAAGATTCAGTTCCTGGCAGCACCAGTTAAAGTTCTGTCCAAAGATGACAAGGTAAGCGGTATACAATGTATTCGCATGGAACTGGGGGCACCTGATGCTAGTGGCCGCCGCCGCCCAATGCCCATCAAAGGCTCAGAATTCACCATAAATGTGGACAACGTGATCATAGCTGTTGGGCAAGCTGTGGATAAGGCTATGCTGCCTGAAGGGCTAGCATATACTAACTGGGGAACTTTATCTGTTGACTCGGTCACCTTGCAAACCAACATTGACGGTGTCTTTGCCGGTGGCGATGTAGTGTCCGGGCCAGCTGATGTTATTGCCGCCGTAGCCGCCGGCAAAGAAGCGGCTATTTCTATTGACCGCTACCTCAGAGACATGGACATGACGGAGGGAAGGCCAGAAACGGTCAAAAGGGTAAAGGAGATATCAAAGGCCGGGGTAAGAATGCAGGCCCGACACTCAATGCCCACCCGAGAACTGGCGAACCGTCGAGGATTTGATGAGGTTGAGCTGGGCTTTGATGAAAAGACAGCAGTTGCGGAAGCCCAGCGATGTTTGAATTGCGCAGTATGTTCGGAATGTCGTGAGTGTGAAAAAGTCTACGAGGCAAAAGCTATTGTCCATGAAATGAAAGACGAGATATCAGAGGAGGAAGTGGGAGCAATAGTGGTGGCTACAGGAGCCGGTCCTTT
>DAOUAI010000029.1:0-8026 GCA_034433775.1 Dehalococcoidia bacterium | reverse complement strand
ACCGGCGACTACGCCTATAAGGTGAAAAAGCCGGTAAACCTGGGCTACCTTGACTACACCACACTGGAGAAACGGCACTTTTTCTGCCAGCAAGAAGTAGAACTCAACCGTCGCCTCTGTCCTGAGGTCTACCTTGAAGTGGTGCCCATCGTCGAAAGCGGGGGAAAGTTCCAACTTGGCGGCACCGGCGAGGTGGTGGAGTATGCGGTTAAGATGAGGCAACTGCCTGCAGAACGGATGATGGACAGGCTTCTTCTTGTGGACAAAGTGACCGCAGAAATGGTCACCTCCATCGCCTACAAGCTGGCGGACTTTCACCGGAAAGCGAGCACCAGTCCCGAAATCAGCAGCTACGGCAGCCTGGATGCAATCAAAATAAACACCGAGGAGAACTTCTCCCAGACAGAAAAGTACATCGGCACCTCCATCAGCCACCGCGCCTATAACTTCATCAAGGAGTTTACCAATAAATTTATGGCGGAAAATGAGCAACTTTTCCACAAACGGATAGCCGAAGGCAGGATAAGGGACTGTCACGGCGACCTGCACGCCGCCCATGTGTGCTTCACCAACGGCACTTGTATCTACGACTGCATTGAGTTCAATGATAGGTTCCGCTACGGTGATGTGGCTTCCGAGGTCGCCTTTCTGGCGATGGACTTAGACCGCTTCAACCGCGCCGACCTGTCCCGCGCTTTTGTCGCTGCCTATGTCCAGGCAAGCGGTGATAACGAGCTATTGAAATTGCTTAACTTTTATAAGTGTTACCGCGCCTATGTGCGCGGCAAGGTGGAGAGTTTTAAACTGGACGACCCCTTTATCGCCGACAAAGATACAGCACTGGAGGCTGCCCGGAGTTATTTCCGTCTCGCTTACAGGTACGCCCGCGGCAAGAAGCTGCTGTTAATCGTCGCCGGACTGGTGGGCACAGGCAAGACCACCGTGGCCCAAGCGCTGGCTCGTAGCTTCGGGCTTACAGTCATCTCCTCCGATATTGTGCGCAAGGAGCTAGCAGGTATCCCACCCACCGAACGCCGCTTCGAGCCGATAAGCAGCGGCATCTATTCTGAGGAGTTCACCACAAAGACTTACCAGGAAATGTCCGCCAGGGCAGAAAAACTCCTGCAACAGGGGGAATCGGTGATAATGGACGCCTCCTTCAAGCGTCGGCAGCACCGACTGGAGGCAAAGAAGCTGGCTGAGGACGTGGACGCCGATTTCGCCGTCCTGGAATGTGTGCTCGACGAGCCAACGGTCAAGAACCGCCTCGAGCAGAGAGTCAAAGAGGGCTCGGTCTCCGATGGGCGCTGGGAAGTATACTTGGCACAGAAGGACGAGTTTGAAAAAATCGACGAAATTCCACCACAGCAGCACATAGTACTTGACACAGCCCAGCAAATGAGTAATATTGTGACGATAGTTGCCCGAAGGCTATGGGGGGAATAAATGGACTACCACATCAAAGATAGATCGCTTGCCGAGGCAGGAAAGCTACGGGTGGAGTGGGCAAGCCGTGAGATGCCTGTATTGCGACTGATTAGAGAGCGGTTCGTCCGTGAAAGACCACTCGATGGCATCCGCATATCCGCCTGCCTGCACATCACCACCGAGACCGCCAACTTAGCACTCACGCTCAAAGACGGCGGTGCCTTGCTTACACTCTGCGCCTCCAATCCTTTAAGCACTCAGGACGACGTTGCTGCGGCACTGGTGGAATGGGGACTGCCCACCTTCGCCATAAAAGGTGAAGACAACCAGACCTACTACCAGCACATTAAAGCAGCGCTGGAGCATAAGCCCCAGCTCACCGTGGACGATGGCGCCGACTTAGTCAGCACCGCCCATAAGGAGCGGACCGACCTCTTGTCCCGTATAATCGGTGGCACCGAGGAGACCACCACCGGCGTCATCCGCCTGCGGAACATGGCACAGGAAGGAAAACTCAAATACCCCATCATCGCCGTGAACGATGCCCGCACCAAGCATTTCTTCGATAACCGCTACGGCACGGGACAGAGCACCATCGACGGCATCACCCGAGCCACCAACATTTTATGGGCTGGGAAGAAAGTGGTGGTCTGCGGCTACGGCTGGTGCGGCAGAGGCATCGCCAGACGTGCCCAGGGTATGGGCGCACAGGTGATCGTCACCGAGGTCGACCCCATCCCCGCCCTGGAAGCAGCCATGGACGGCTACCAGGTGATGCCCCTTATCGAAGCAGCTAAAATCGGCGATGTCTTCATTACCGCCACCGGCGATGTCAACGTCATCGATAAACGACATTTTCTCGAGATGAAAGACGGCGCCATCATGGCGAACAGCGGTCATTTCAACGTGGAGATAGATATCCCGGCGCTGGAAAGCCTCGCCACCGGTAAAAGGCAACTCCGCCCCTTCGTCGATGAGTACACGCTGGCTGACGGCAGGCGGTTGCTACTCTTAGGCGAAGGCAGACTTATCAACCTGGCAGCGGCTGAGGGACATCCCGCCAGCGTTATGGACATGAGCTTTGCCAACCAGGCACTCTGTCTTGAATATCTGGTGAAAAACAAAGGCAAACTCCAGCCGCAGGTCTACCCTGTACCCGATGACATCGACAGGGAGGTAGGTAGACTCAAGCTGAAATCAATGGGCATCACCATAGACTCCCTGACCGAAGAGCAACAGAAATACCTCCGGAGCTGGGAGGAAGGAACATAATAGAAGGAGAAAAAATGACCAGTAGCTTCAATGACTCAGCTTCATATTTCTTTGCCTCAGAATCGGTGACCGAGGGGCACCCGGATAAACTCTGCGACCAGGTCTCAGACGCCATCCTCGATGCTATTCTGGAGCAGGACCCGTACGGCAGAGTCGCCTGTGAGGTGGCAGTGACTGTCGGGCTGGTTATCGTCCTCGGTGAGATCACCACCAGATGCTATGTGGAGATACCAGAGGTCGTCCGGAAAGTGGTGAAAGAGGTAGGCTACACCAGACCGGAGTACGGCTTTGACTACCAGTCCTGTGGTGTGCTGGTATCGATAAAGCCACAGTCAGCCGATATCGATGCCGGCGTCAGTCAGGCTATGGAAGTGCGCCAGGGAATGGCAGCGGATGAGGCACTTGACAGGACAGGCGCCGGTGACCAGGGGATGATGTTCGGTTTCGCCTGCAGGGAGACACCGGAACTAATGCCACTGCCCATTTCACTCGCCAACAAGCTGTGCCGTCGCATGGCACAGGTAAGAAAGGAGAGGATAATCCCCTATCTCCGCCCCGATGGTAAGTCCCAGGTGACCGTGGAATATGAACGCGGCATACCGAAGAGGATAGACTCCATCGTTATCGGCGCACATCACGACCCCGATGTCGATGCTGAGACCATCCGCAAAGACGTGGTCGAAAAAATCGTCAAGGCGGTGGTGCCATCACAGCTTCTCGATGACCGCACCAGGTACTACGTCAACAGCGCTGGACGCTTTGTCATCGGCGGTCCGGTCTCAGACACCGGCTTTACCGGCAGAAAAATTCTGGTGGACACTTATGGCGGTGCCTGCCGTCACGGGGGCGGCTGCTTCTCCGGCAAGGATCCCACCAAAGTCGACCGCTCCGCCAGCTATATGGCGAGGTACGTGGCAAAGAATGTGGTCGCTGCCGGACTCGCCGACCGCATCGAAGTCCAGGTGGCTTACGCCATCGGCGTCGCCCGCCCGCTCTCTCTGTCCATCGAGACCTTCGGCACGGGAAAAGTCCCGGACAGGACGATACTGGACCTTATCAAAAAGCATTTCGACTTCCGCCCCGAAGCCATCATCAGAAATCTCGACCTCCGTCGCCCCATCTACCGCCAGACCGCCGTCTACGGACACTTCGGCAGGGATGACCTCGACCTTCCCTGGGAACGCACCGACAAAGCAGATATACTAAGGGCAGAAGCTGGGCTATAATTTTAAGTAAATGGCTGGGATTAAGTTCGGCACCGATGGCTGGCGCGGCATCATCGCCGAGGACTTTACCTTCGATAACGTCCGCGCCTGCGCCCAGGGGGTGGCTGACTACCTCCGCCGTACCCATCAAGCAGACCGTGGACTGGTGATAGGTTATGACACCAGGTTCGCCTCAGAGGACTTCGCCGCTGCTGCCGCCGAGGTCATCGCCGCCAACGGCATCAAAGTCAACCTCTGTGATAAGCCAGCACCCACCCCGGTGATAAGCTACGCCGTCACCGCCACCGGGTCAGCCGGCGCCATCATCATCACCGCCAGCCACAATCCGGGACACTGGAACGGCTTCAAGTACAAAGACAGTACCGGCGCCAGCGCGCCGGTAGAAGTAGCCGCAGAGATAGAAAAAGCCGCTAACGAGACGGCTGCCGGTAAAAATATAAAACAAATGCCCCTCATCAGGGCGCTGGAGACCAGACTCGTCTCCTATCTCGACCCCAACCCTACCTACTTCGCTCAAATCCGAAAACTGGTTGACCCGGACACCATCAAGCAAAGCAAACTCAAGGTCATCGTTGACTCCATGTACGGCGCTGGCTGCGGCTATTTTCGCACCCTGCTTCAGGGCGGCAACTTACAGGTCGCAGAAATACATAGCGAACGCAACCCGACCTTCCCCGGCATTCAGCCAGAGCCCATAGCCAGGTTCCTCGGAGAACTCAGCACCACGGTGGTCACAGAAAAAGCCGATGTTGGACTGGCTACCGATGGCGATGCCGACCGCATCGGTATCATCGATGAGAAAGGCGGGTTCCTCAACCAGCACCAGGTATTTGCTCTGCTCACCCTGTACCTCCTCGAAGTCCGCGGCGAGCGCGGTGCCATCATCAAGACCCTCACCTCAACCGATATGCTCTATCGCCTCGGCGAACTTTACAATGTGCCGGTCTTCGAGACCCCGGTGGGCTTTAAGTATGTGGCACCTTTAATGAAGGAAAAAAATGCCGCCATCGGCGGAGAGGAGAGCGGCGGCTACGGGTTCCGCGGTCATATCCCCGAACGCGATGGTATCCTCGCTGGACTTTACTTCCTCGACTTTATGGTCAAGACTGGAAAGAAGCCTTCGCAACTGCTGGAATACCTCTTCAGCAAGGTCGGCGAACACTACTATGACCGCATCGATATCCACATTCAGCCTGAGGAGCGCCAGAACTTGAACGCCAGAATCGCTCGGCAGACGGTGGAATCAATCGCCGGTATAAAGATAGCCCGGCTAGACACCAGGGACGGTTACCGCTACGTCCTCGCCGATGGTTCCTGGCTGCTTATACGCTTTTCCGGCACCGAACCGCTCATCAGAATATACGCCGAAGCCCACACGCCACAACGGGTACAGGAATTGCTGGAAAATGGCAAAAAACTTTTAGGTTACTAAAAAATGACCGAGCTTGACGACCTGACGATATACCAGCGCCTCGACCCCGGTGGTATGCTGGCACAGCTTAAAGGGCTGCCCCGACAGTGCCGTAACGCCTGGGACAAAGCTCTGCAATTCAAGCTTCCCCGGGAGTACCGCAATGTGGACAAAGTGGTAATACTGGGCATGGGTGGCTCCGCCATCGGCGGCGACCTGCTCCGCAGCCTCACACACCGCCTGAAGAGCCCTCTCGTCTTCGTCAT
Source organism: Dehalococcoidia bacterium (assembly GCA_034433775.1). Taxonomy (GTDB): domain Bacteria; phylum Chloroflexota; class Dehalococcoidia; order GIF9; family UBA5629; genus CALJTV01. The sequence continues at coordinate 2,423 of DAOUAI010000029.1, read as the reverse complement.
CAGGGACTATGACCTGCCACCTTTCGTGGATGACAGGACGCTGGTCATCGCCTCGAGCTATTCCGGTAACACCGAGGAGACGCTATCCGCCTTCTCTCAAGCGCTGAATACCGGGTGCCATAAGCTGGCATTGACCACCGGCGGCAAGCTGAGAGAAATGGCGGAGAAAGCCGGGGTGCCCGTCTTCGCCATCGACCATGTCTCACCGCCACGGGCAGCTCTGGGCTACAGTCTGATGCCGCTTATCGCCTTCTTCCAGCAACTCGGCTTCTTCGGGGACAAGGCGAAAGAGGTGACTGAAATGCTAGAAACGCTGGAAGGGCTACTCTCAAATTGGAATGAGACTACACCCACGGACTCCAACCTGGCAAAACAGCTTGCCCGAAGCCTTCACGGCAAAATAGTCGTTATCTATGGTGCAGGCATCCTCAGCGAGGTGGCACGCCGCTGGAAGACACAGCTCAACGAGAACAGCAAAGCCTGGGCATTTTTCGAGACACTGCCTGAACTGGACCACAACGCCGTTGTCGGCTATCAGCTACCAAGTGAACTCGCTTCAAGTCTGTTCGTCGTCCTGCTCCGCTCCAGGTATATCCACCGCCGCACCCTCATCCGCTACGAGGTGACTTCCGAGCTGCTAAAACAGAACAATATCGCCCACCAGATTGTGGACGCTTGTGGCGAAAGCGAGCTTGCCCATATTATGGGACTCGTCTATCTCGGCGACTGGGTGAGCTACTATTTGGCACTCCTTTACCAGGTAGACCCCACCCCGGTCAAAGTGATCGACTATCTCAAAAAACGGCTCAGCGAAATAAATTAGTCCACCAAGGGCAAGTCACCCCGTTTGAAATCGCTGGCACGTCAGCGTTGACAATCGCCTTTCCTTGCTGTAAGCTAGTCTCTATTCAGGCAGGTGGGTGATGAAAACGGGAAGGGGGCGCACCGGAAGTGGACGGGCAGTAAGGGCAAACTCCCGAAATATAGACACGCCAACCGCCGCTCAGACCACTATTGACGAACTCGCTGCTCTAAGCCGTGTCGCTGCTGCTATCAGCGGCATCACCGACCTCGATGCCATCCTCCACGTCGGGCTGGACACGGTCCTCAGTATTCTGGATAGAGCTATCGGCGGCATTATGCTCCTTGACGAGGACACCATGACCCTCTCCTATCATGTGTACCGCGGTATATCCGATGACTACGCCCAGCAGATGCGCATCAAGCTCGGCGAGGGCGTAGCCGGGAAAGTAGCAGAAAGCGCCAGGGCGATCATGTTGGAGGACATTTCCCGGAGCCCCGAAGCCGCTCACCCCGAACTCATCAGCAAAGAAGGGCTGAAGGCTTTCGTCAGCGTCCCGCTTATGTCCAGAAATAAAGTCCTCGGAGTCATGAATATAGCCAGCCACCTGCCCCATCAATTTACCGATAGGGACACCCACCTCCTCTACGCCACCGGCGACCTCCTCGGGCTGGCGATTGAACAGGCAACGCTTTACGCGGAACTGCGTAGAAGCAGAGAGCGCTACCGTCAGCTTGCCCGGTTCGCCCTGATGGCACAGGAAGAGGAACGGAGACGCATCTCTCGCGAACTACACGATGAGACCAGTCAGGCACTGTCCGGTCTGGTGCTCAACCTTCAGGCAGTCATCGAAATGGTGGAGATGGCTGGCATTCAGGACAGCAGGATCAGGGAGACGCTAAAGAAGGCTCACGGGCTGGCTGTGGAGGTGGGAAACGAGGTCCACCGCCTCATCGTGAACCTCCGTCCCACGCTTCTGGACTCGCTGGGGCTGGTGCCGGCGCTCCGCCAGCACGCCGAATCGGTGCTGACACCCCTAGGGATAAGCGTCTCCTTCCAGTTCGACGAGCTGGGCAGGACCTTGCCCAAAGATGTTGAGACAAACCTCTTTCGTGTGGCGCAGGGAGCGATCGGCAACATCCAGCAGCACTCTAAAGCGACCAGTGCTTCAATCTCCCTGAAAATAATCGGTAATGACCTGGAGATGACCATCAGCGATAACGGTGTGGGGTTTAATGTCTCACAGATACGGACCGTCGAGCCGAGCGGTCGTGGCGCCGGCTTGTTCAGTATGAAAGAACGAGTCCAGCTTATGGGCGGTAACTGCAATGTAAAGTCCCAACCTGGCAGGGGCACCACCGTCACGGTAAGGGTGCCGATGCAGTGGAGAACAGCCGATGTCAAAGATAAGGGTGCTGGTAGTTGATGACCACGCCATAGTGCGTGATGGCATCTATGCCCTGCTGGGGCTGATGCCAGATATCGAACTCGTCGGTGAAGCGGCTAACGGCAGAGAAGCTATCGAAAAGGTGGAAAAGCTGCTGCCGGACGTGGTCCTGATGGATGTCGCTATGCCCCTCATGGACGGACTGGAGGCGACTCGGCGTATCTGCAAGCAGTT
>DAOUAI010000028.1:0-15305 GCA_034433775.1 Dehalococcoidia bacterium | reverse complement strand
CTTTCTGTGGTTCTAAATGAGACACTATCTTTCCTTTTGTCTTAGTCTACTAGCCGTTCTGGTGGTACTGCTACCCCCCGCAAAAATAGGAGCGGAAACTCCGCTTGAAGTGAAAACGCTCAACTTCGTCTTCAGCCACGGTGCCGGCGGCAACTCCTGTACTCAGCAACTGCTCGCCGATACCCTTTCGGAGCGCATCGTCACATACATTGCGGAGTATGAACGAACTAATCCCGGGGTAAAAGTAATGTTCAACATATTGAATCGGTGCTATCCTAATGATGTGGATGTGGACACTTGGGCAGTTGCTCTGGCGGACAGCATAGACAGATATCTTCCCCAGAAAGGAAGCGTAGTGCTTATCGGACACAGCATGGGAGGCAAAGCCGCCCTGTACGGGGTGGCGAAAAATGTGGGCAATCTGGCTGAAAGGACAATGCTGGTGGTCACCATTGACACCCCTGTACAGCCTCTGAACAAGTATTTCATGAGCGGTGGTACCTCATTCCAGGACCTCTGCCAAGCAGCAATGGTAGTCCGTTCCGATAGAGGGGTATGCAATTCAGTGGCTATCTATGATAGCTCCGCTGACGGAGAGTGGGTATCAAGGAACCGGCACTGGCTGGCATTTGTCGCTGGTGAGAATGCGCCACTAAGCAGACAGTTCGATTTCGGTGGCTTTGATACCTATCCCAGGGATATGGACGATGGGGCGTTACCCATATCGGCGCAGTATTGCGATTGCGCCGACGTCGTCTACTACGGTGAGCACGGTCACAGCGATTTCGGTAGTTCCGCTGAAGTGGCTGAATTCATAACAGACCAGATATTGAAATATATCTTCGGTGGCGAAATTGAGTGCTCTGTGCCGGCGCGCAATGGGAAGCTCGCACACAGGGCATCATCGGGAATAGGAAAGGAAAAGTGGGAGGATATTGTCGGCGATGTGCTCGGCGGCAAAGGGAGCGTCTGGCACTGGAATAGCAGCTATATGCGATGGCAGGAATGGGAGGACATAGTAACACCGTCACTGGCTAGCTATGAAGAAGCCAGGCGTAGTCGCTTCACTGTAAGCAAAGTGGACTCTTCAGCGGTATTCACCAGCCTCAAGGAAGCGCGGTGGTTGAAGTCTGACGATGTTGACGACCCCAGGCTTTATCTAAAGACGGTCGTTGCACCAAGAAATTCCGTCAGGGTGGACTGGGCGATATACCTCCAGGGCAGACTGCCACCGGGCTTGAAGCGCGACCGCTGGGAGATCGAAGTCACCGGAGGCACTCCACTCAGCGAGGTGTACCAAGCATCGTGGCTTACCGATGACCCGCGCGATCTGAGGGTAAGGGTGCTCTCCCGTGCTGAAAAACCGTTTCGCTGGTTCGAGGCTAACTGGCGGGTGTACTATAAGGAGAGTCGCTTCAGAAAAGCGATCGATGACGTCCTAGCTATACCCCAAGCTGTCCGCTGAGGAAGCTATTCTCCTTAGAAAGCTCGCAGCACCGCCCGCGCTTTGAGGAAACGCAGCAGCCTTTCTTTAGTCACCATACCGACAGGCGTCTGCCCCTGGACTACTGGTATCTGATTGATACCGTGCTCGTCCATAAGTTCCAGCAGGTCTACCGCCGGCTCCGATGGCTGGGCAGTCTTGAGTTTGAAAGCCGGCGTCATGATGTCGCTTATCTTGGTAAAACTCCAGCGTTTTTGAGGTATCAGGATATCGGTGAGGGTGACAATGCCTTCCAGCTTGCCGTCCTCGACGACAAAGAAACAGCTCTGACCCGAATTGATGATGTAGTCACGGACAAGCCCGAAGGTGAGCTGCTGTTTAATAGGTGTGTAGTCCTCGGTCATCATGTCCCGGGCGACGATGCCGCGGAAAGCATCCCGTACCAGCGTCTGCCTGCGGCTGGCGGAGGCAGCGCTTTCCAGAAACCAGCCAGAAACTGCAATGAGGGCACCGGTAAACAGGTCCCTGCTGACAATCAGGACCGCGATGCTTGTGAGGATAAGTATAATTGCGATGGTGCGTCCGACCAGAGTAGCAGCCCGGGTTGCCCGGCTGTAGTTCTTCAGCCCTAGCCATAAGACGGCCCGCAATGCTCTGCCACCAGCCAGGGGGAAAGCAGGAAGTAGATTGAATAATGCCACAGCAACGTTGAAAAACATGAGCCATTGCATAAACTCGGCGAAGGAAAGGTTTTCAGCTTTGATAAACGTTCCGTATAAAGCATAAAAAATTCCGGCGATAGCTAGATTGGCTAAAGGACCGGCGGCAGCGATTGCCAGTTCAGGGAGCAGTCTAGAATGCTGCTCGGTAATGCGAGGAACTCCGGTAAATACATATAATGTTACCCCTTTGACCGGGATTCCCAGCCTGGTGGCGGTGAAAAAACAGACCATCTCACGCAGGCACATCGAGATGAAGAAAAGTATGCTGGCAGCGGTACCGAATAGCAGGTTTTGCCATAGCGGGTGTATCCCCCAAAAATAGAATGCCAGCGCTAGGCTTAACAGCACCAGTGCTGCAAACCAGGTGTAGTGCAAGCGTATTGGGACGCCAAAAAGTTCACCAAGTTTTATTGTCCCAGCCATTTGGATCTCTGTAAAGCTGCCCCTTTAGTATAAAAGGTTGGGCTTGCTGAAACAACCATCGGTTACCCTTGCTACCAGCAATATCTTTCCTGCCCACAGGGGCAAAAGGGGCATGCCCTATTGACAAAGCAGTACTATGGGGTTATATAATAGGTCGCATTACAAAATATTGCTGAGCGAGGTACAGGGGTGCGCTATTTGCAACAGTGGCTCAAGGGGGTTGTGGACCTGGTGGTGCTTTCTTTGGTGAGCCGCTTGCCTATGTATGGTTACCAGATTGTGAAGGAATTGGAACGGCGGGCGGGGGGCTATCTCAAATTCAAGAATGGCACAGTGTACCCGGCGCTTGTTCGTCTCGAGAAGAGAGGGCTGGTGGTCTCAAAGTGGCGGCAGATAACTGCGGGCAGGGGAAGACGGTACTACCAGATTACTGAGAAGGGACGTCAGTTCCTCGCTGAGCACTCCAAGCTGTGGCAAAGCCTGCATTCGGTGGTGGGGCGACTTTTGCAGGAGACTACATCGCCACAAATAAGCAAGCAGACGCCGATAAATGGCGCCCCTCCAGACTTAAAAGCTATTTAGTGGAGCCGAAGATGACGGTCTCCATCGTCACCGATAGCACTTCAGACCTTACTCCTAGAATAGCTGAGGAGCTAGGGATCACAGTAGTGCCTTTAAATGTCCATTTCGGTGCTGCTACTTACAAAGATGGAGTGGACCTTGCCACCGAGGAATTCTATAAAAGGCTGGCTTCGAGCAAGGAACTCCCCACTACCTCAGCACCCAGCCCCGGCGAGTTCGCTGAGGTGTTTGAGAAGCTTTCCAGAGAGGGCAACGAGGTACTGGCTATTACTATCTCCTCAAAACTCAGTGCCACCTATAAAGCCGCGCTCGATGCCAAAGAGATGGTGGGGAAAGGCTGTCGGGTGGAGGTGATAGACTCTTTTTTAGCCATCGGCGGGCTGGGGCTGGTGGTGATAGCTGCAGCCAAAGCAGCTAAAGCCGGGGCGAGCATGGACGAGGTAAAAAATGTCGTCTATCAGAGTATGAAAAAGGTGGACCTGCGCGTAGCTTTCGATACCCTGGAGTACCTGGCACGCGGCGGGCGTATCGGCAAAGCCCAGGCATTCCTTGGCTCGGCACTGAAATTAAACCCCATCCTCTCCCTGAAGGACGGCGTCACCATGGGGGTGACCAGGGTGCGATGTCGAGCGAAAGCGGTGGAATATCTGCGTGACTTCGTGCTTGGCTTTTCAGGAATCGAAGAGTTGGCGATAGAGGACGCTACTACGCCTGAAGAAGCCCATATGCTGGCACAGGAACTCAGCGCTAAGTTTCCGCCACAGCGCATCCGCTGGCTAAAGATCACCCCCGTAATCGGCACCCACGTTGGTCCTCATGTACTTGGTGTTGCCGTATTGCCTGCCAGTTAAAATCCCCCACCACCTTTTGGTAAAAAGAAGAGCTAAAAGTAGCATTTGGTCGCTCTATTCCTCGCTTGAATGAGAGTGCAGTTTTATTTCACCTTCACCTTAGCCTTTTCCCATCGAGGGAGCGACCATGTGAGGGAAAGTGTCACCAGTCTACCGGACAAGCACAGGAAGTTTGAACCACGCCTGTTGGTTGTGCTAAATTACGGCGAAACCGTCCCTATACTACAGTAGAGGAGGGGTCCCACATGGCATCAAAAAGCTTTAAGAAATTATTTGAACCAGGAAAAATCGGCACAATGGAGCTTAAGAACAGGATGGTGATGCCACCGATGGCTACCAGTTTTGCTTCAAAGGACGGCGCGGTGACCGACCGTCTGATAGCGTATTATGAGGAACGGGCTAAAACAGGACCCGGTCTTATCATCGTTGAGATCACCTGCATCGACTCCCCGGTGGGCAGGGGACTTGCCACGCAGATAAACATCGACGACGATAGGTTTATCCCCGGACTTGCCCGATTAGCCCAAGCCATCAAAAAGCACGGTGTCAAGGCGGCAATACAACTTCACCATGCCGGGCGGCAGACTTCGTCACGCATCACCGGCTTTCAGCCGGTAGCGCCCTCCCCTATACCAGGTCGTGATGGCGAGCGACCGAGAGAGCTGACCAAAGATGAAATCAAACGGCTGGTAGAGTGTTTTGCCCAGGGTGCCCGGCGTGCCAAAGAGGCAGGCTTTGACGGCGTAGAGGTCCACGGTGCGCATGGCTATCTGGTGAGCCAGTTTCTGTCACCTCTGTCTAACAAACGGGAAGACGAATATGGTGGCACAGTGGAGAACCGAGCACGGTTCTTGGTGGAGATCATAAGGGCGGTCCGGTCTAAAGTAGGACGCGACTTTCCTCTGTGGTGCCGACTCAGTGCCGTGGAGATGAATATAGAAGGAGGGATTACGCTGGATGAGACCAAAACGGTGGCACGAATGGCTCAGGAAGCGGGTGCCGATGCCATCCATGTCTCGGCTCATTCAGCGGGCATAGTCCGCCGTCCACCCATGGCACAGCCGCCTGGTGCTTTAATCGAGTACGCCGAGGGTGTAAAGAAGGTGGTCTCAGTACCAGTAATTGCTGTGGGAAGAATCACACCGGAACTGGGAGAAGAAGTCCTCCGGCAAGGCAAGGCGGACTTCATCGCCATGGGCAGGCAGTTCCTCGCCGATGCCCATGTGGTGGAAAAGATAGCCGCTGGCAGGCTGGACGACATCACTCCCTGTCTCCGCTGCTTTTTCTGCCTTGATAGCGTGGGGCGCCGTCGTGGTAATGGAGTGCAATGTGTGGTCAACCCCACCCTGGGACGAGAGAGGGAATGGGCACTATTGCCAGCAGGAAGACCTAAGAAGGTGGTAGTAGTCGGTGGTGGTCCCGGAGGTATGCAGGCAGCCATCGTGGCAGCGCAACGGGGGCACAAGGTCACCTTGTTTGAGCGGGCTGATGAGCTTGGCGGTCAGCTTTTGCTAGCAGCAAGACCACCGTTCAAAGACACTATCGAGGTCTACCGCCAATACCTCATAAAACAGGTCACCAAAGCTGGAGTGGAAGTCAGACTGGGGCAGAAGTTTACCCCCGAATTATTACCAGCTTTGAAACCTGATGCGGTGATACTGGCTACCGGTGTAGAGCCGTTTATCCCCAAAATCCCGGGAGTTAAGGGCAAAAACGTGCTCCTGGCAAACCAGGTGCTTAACGGAGCAGAGACCGGGCAGCGGGTGGCGATTATTGGAGGTGAACTTGTAGGCTGTGAGACCGCCTTATATCTTCTGGAGAGAGGTAAACAGGTGACCATAATGAGGCGGGGCACCAGACTGGCGACCAAAGTCAACCGCTCGATAAGAGGACCTATGATCGAGCGGCTGCATGCCAAGGGGGCTACCATACTCACCGGCATTGATTACCAAAAAATCACCGACGCTGGTGTGATAATCAAAGACAACGCCGGCAAGCAGAGGATAGTGGAGGCAGATACGGTGGTACTGGCAACCGGCGCTACACCAAATGATGAACTGGTCTCCCTCCTTAAGGGCAAAGTGCCCAGACTGGTGCGTATCGGCGACTGTGTGACGCCGCGGAGCATCAAAGAGGCAGTGGAAGAAGGCTATCAGGCAGGGATGACGATCTGACAAATAGCTCGCCGCACATAGGTCCACAGCAAATTCATAGGTAATGCTGGATGACCGCCTCGGTGCTATCACCGAATATACTAGCAGCTATCTCCTGCCATGCTGCGGTGCCGAACTCGTAAAATGCGTAGGACGCTGTTACGCTTATAAGGATACCAGCCTTTAAAGCCGTTAGAAGGTTGGAAGCTAATTCGCAATGTAGTAGATAGCGATGACAATAGCTTCTATCACCAGAGCAAGGGGCAATGTATAACGGTAGACTTTGACCAGAGCGGCTTCAAAGTGCTCGGCGGAGAGAATAAAGCAGAGGTGAGTGGGCGAAAGGAGCATCCCCAGCATACCGCTAACAAAAGCCAGTATCAGAGCGCCGCTGCTGAGCCCCGAGTCCACAAGGATATAGGGGACCAGAAGAGGCAAGGCAAGCCCGGCAAAAGCTGGACCGAAACCAGTAGCCAGCCCCATCAACAGCGGTAGCCCGATGAGCATGAGTAAAGGGGGTAGCCCCACAGCTTGCATATCGGAAACAAGCGTTCTGGCAACGCCGGAACTTTCTACGGTCGCCTTGTAAAGCATTATGGCGTATAATAAAAGCAGCACTCTAGGATTTAAGCCGTATTTGAACGCTTGCTTAAGCTGTGAGGCTTTAGCTCTCTGCTGCCCGATCAACAAAATTAATGTCACCGGGAAGGCAATCATCGCATAGACCCCGGAGAAAATCAACACTATAAGCAGGAGAATAGGCCACGAGGCTGTGAACAGGTTATAGACGGTGCTTCTGACTGACCCCCTGGTCCCCACTTTTATCCGGGGAGTTTTTTTCAGCATCTGATAGCTCACAAGGACGCCTAACAAGATAACCAATGCAGTAATCGGCGCCAGCGTTCTTGCCGTCACAGCAATAGGGATAGCCAGGACAGCACTGGTGACGATGATGGTGGGGTAGACCGGTATTGAGAATTCCCAGATGTGCCGAAACCAGTAATTGATAAAGGTGCCCTGCTCTGGAGTTAGCTTCAATCTCTGCGCCACACCTTTTACAGCAGTGGCTGAGACCAGAGCCCCAGCGGGCATAGGCACCAGCCCGATAACCGCTGGAACCAGATGCATGGCAAGTCGTGGTCCGATGCTTTCCATAGTGGCAGCCAGCCGGGTAAGCAAGCCCTTTATTTCCATCAAGCAGCTCATGGTCATAGCGCTGGCTACCACCACCAGCAATGTAAGGGTCTGCTTATCAATCAAGGTCCGCAGCATGAGCGAAGGCACGGAGCTAAACGGCAATACCAACAGCATAATGACGATGCTGCCGGCAAAAATGGCAAAGCCAGGGTGTACTTTCAGCCGTAATGGTACCAAAATGACGAGGATGGATATCAGCAAGGCTAGCGATGGATTTAACATCTGACCTGCCGCACCAATTATAGCACCTGCCAAGCTACAGCCGCCTGTGTCGTAATTGCAAAAACGGTTACCATCTGTAGACCAATGTTAACTTTCCGTCGCTATGATGTAACTATCACTTGCCTCTCGGAGTGTACATGGACCTGGTGGAGGCTGGCAGGCAAATATTTCAGGGTGAGATACCGAGGCTGCAGAGGTATTCGGCACGTCTGACCATGGCAGCAAGGGCGCGGATGGCATTTTCGGGCATGGCGTAGGTGGGGACTCCGCGTTGCGTTGCCATAGTCATGCCCCTGCGCTGCTCGTTGGAATGCCCCGGCACCACGAGAATGGGTTTCTGGGCTCGGTCGCGGATTTCCTCAAGGCGTGAGAGGAAGGCTTCGTCTTCCAGAAAGGCATAGCAGACGGTAACACAGACATCCACCGCCTCGATCATGATTTCCAGACTGGTGCTATAGATATGGCTGGCTTGCAGAAACGGCACCCAGACTAAATCGACCGGGTTGCTCATATTCGGCGAGGGTGGTATTTTGTCCTTAAGGAAATCGCGTAGCTTCCGCTGAATAGCTTCCGGAAGCGGTGAAACTCTGAGCCCGGCTCTAGCACAGGCATCGCTGCTGGCGACAGCCCCACCACCGGCTTCGATAAGCAAGCCCACTTCCCTTCCCTTGGGAAGGAAGGGGGCTGAAAGCGCCGCGGCTAAGTCCAAGAGTTCCTCCAGCCCCTGGGCAAGGATGACACCCTTCTGCTGGCTGGCTGCCTCAAATATGGCATAGCTGCCTGCCAGCGAGCCGGTGTGCGAAAGGGCAGCTTTAGCCCCTGCTTCCGAACTACCACCCTTCCACACAATTACCGGCTTTCGTTGCGAAATCTCTTCGGCTAGTTTGAAGAAACGCTGTGGTTGTTTCAGTCCTTCGATGTAGAAGCAAATGACCCTGGTCTCTGGGTCATCGCCGAAGAATTCCAGAAAGTCCTCGATAGTAAGGTCGGACTGGTTACCGATGCTAACCACACCTTTAAATTTGAGTCCCCGCTCGGTGCCGAGAAGCACCATGTTTTCACACGCCCAGCCGCTCTGTCCCACAAAAGCCACGCCACCCAGTTCCATAGGCATCCTGGTATGGGCAGATATAGTGTTGATCCTAGCACCGGGCGAGAACAAGCCCATGCAGTTGGGTCCGACTATTCGTACGCCGCCGCTACGAGCTATTGCCACCATCTCTTGCTCCAGCCTTTTTCCTTCGTTGCCCAGTTCGCCAAAGCCTGCAGCGTGCGCAATGGCGAACTTCACTCCCTTCTGTGCACATTCGGCTACCGCCTGCGGAGTGTTGCGCGCCGGTATGGCTATCACAGCCAAGTCGATCTCCCCGGGGACTTCAGTGATGCTGGGGTAACATTTTAAGGACATGACCTCTGATTCTCTGGGGTTAACAGGATAAATTGTGCCCTGATAGCCGTCTTTGAGCAGGCTTGAGATGAACATGCCACCAGACTTCATCTCGTCCTTTGAGGCACCGATTATCGCCACAGAGCGAGGTTGAAACAAATATTTCAAATCAGGTGCTGGCATCCTGCTACCTTTCTGCCTTTATATATGTCTACAGCCTGCAATCGTCATGTCGAAGTAAGCGTTAGTCTGTCCTGTCCCGGACTCTACAGCCTTTGCGGTCTTTTTGACACGGCATGAAGGCTTGCCCCGGACCTGAATAATACAGGGGACGTCCTCACTACCGAGGACTTAAGGAGTCCTACAGGCTCTGTACTTGAAGTGACTGGGGTACTCCTCGTTTGTTGCAAGACTGACCTTTGCTGTAATGCCTTGAAAGCCTCAGGGTTGTCTTTCAGCAGCGCAGGGAGTCTGGGATATGTCCGGGGACTCTTCTTTTGCTGTGATGAGGAGGAGTTTTCCCGGATGGCTTTAAAGACTTCAGGGTTATCCTGTATTCCGGCGGCTCTGGGGTATGCCCGCGGCAATTGCCCGGGCTTTCTCGGCACCATCTCCACGGTAAGGAGTGAGCCGCTCTTCAGGGCTATCCTGTAGTCAAAGTGTTCATCAAGTGTTTTGGGCAGGCGCCGAAAGTTGTTCGGGCGCTCTTTCTCCACATGTCTGGCAACGCTCAGCAGCCCCAGACCGACCACGGTGGTCACGGGCTCAGGCATAAAGATAAGCGCCAGAGCAAGAGATTGCAGTCCAGCTCGGTAGGCTGAAGTCGTGCTCATTTAGCTATAATATTTAAAGTCATTTTCCCCTGCGCAGTCAACCTGTGGAGTACAGTCTCCTAGCGCAGTTTCCTCTTGAGCCAGGCAATTCTGCCCGTTAATGCTCTGATTGCTTCATCCTTGTTGCGGCTGCGAGCCAGTTCGTTTGCCAGTCTATGGTCGCCGAAGACATCGCGCACCCAGTTACTGAAGTCGTTCTTTTCACCGGTCACGTGGTGGTTGTAGCTCTGCTCGTCCATATGGCTCAGGCACTCAGCTAGCTGCTGTAAATTGCTGGCAATACAGCCGTCGTGACAGAAAAACCGCTTGTCACCGCTTACATCCCCCAGAACTCTTGTGGCATCCTCCCTTTTTCTCACCGCCATTTCTCTCACCCCTCCCGGTCCAACGCTGTCTATCTCCCGGTCCGCCGGGCGAGTGGACCCATAAGCTGATTGCACAGAGGCTAGCACATCTCTTTCAGCCCTGTCAACTCCACGTACTTGTCCAGCAGCTCAGCGGCACACATTCTTATCGTTTGCGGGACAGAAAACAACTGATTAGCTCCCTCACTCTAGCCTTCTCCCACATAAGGGAGAGAGGACCCTTCTGCTATATAACATATATGCCACCCGCCCATCTGAACGAGCACAATGTACCACTTTTGGTTGATGACCTAATATGTGCTAGAATTGTCCCGAAAACACGCCGACGGGTAAGGAGGACAGCCATGAATCTGGAGACGGTCATCTACGAAGTTAAAGAGAACATTGCTTCAATCACCATGAACCGCCCGGACAAGCGGAACGCCCTAAACCACGCTCTATTAAGGGACCTGGATACTGCTTTTGAGCAGGCTGAGAACGACCCCGGAGTGAGAGTCGTTATCCTGAAAGGTGCTGGCAAGGCATTCTGCTCGGGCTACGACCTCACGGGTAGCCCTTACATAAGTGTCCCGGAGGGCTATGACCGCTGGACAATCGGCAACGCTTTGAGGACATTGCGTGGCATCAGTGCCCGCTACCTTAAAATCTTTAATTTAAGCAAGCCGACGATTGCCCAGATACACGGCTACTGTCTGGCTGCGGGGTGCTATCTGCAAATGTGCTGTGATGTTGCTATTGCCGCTGAGGACGCTATCCTGGGTCATCCAGCCACCCGTGCTGGCGGAGTCACCAGCATGCCGCTCTGGGTGACCTATCTGGGGCTGCGTAAGGCAAAGGAATTGCTGCTCACCGGTCGCCTTATCAGTGGCAAGGAGGCAGAACGCATCGGTCTGGTGAACAAGGCGGTGCCGCCGGACAAGTTGGAGGAAGAGGTGTGGAAGATGGCTAAGGAGATGGCTGAAGTGCCGGCGGACGGCATGATGCTGGCAAAAGAGGCGCTCAATACTCACGCCCTGATGATGAACCTGGACGCCGTTTTCGCCTATCACCGTCAGCTCAATGCCCTAGGGCGTCTTGGTCGAGCTGAAGGCGAAAGTCCGCTCAAGCTCGATGAACTGCGCCGCCGCGCCCGCGGGGAACAGTCAGGACAATAAGAAAATAGTGGCGCTGGGACACCCTGGCAGCAATTGCAGTGATGGTTGACAACCCTGTCCCCTGATGGTACAAAAATGTGGGGGTGCAGAGATGAGCAACATAGAAGACCTTATTGAGCGCGCTGCTCGTGATTTAACCGAAAGTAGCTACGCTATTGCCCTCACCGGCGCCGGCATTTCCACAGACTCCGGGATACGCGACTTCCGTGGTCCAGATGGTATCTGGACGAAGAACCCCGAGGCGGAAAGGCGGGCTTATGAGGTCTATTTCAGGTTCCTCAGAGACCCGGGGCAGTACTGGCATGAGAGATTGACTGCAAGTACTTCGCTTCTGGGCAACTTGCGGGAGGCGCAGCCTAACCCGGCACATTACGCCCTTGCCGAGCTGGAAAAGATGGGGGTGATCAAGAGTGTGCTTACGCAGAACATAGACGGCTTGCACGAAAAGGCTGGTAGCCAGAGAGTATTTGAGTACCACGGTAGCATTTACAAGCTGAGATGTCCATCGTGCGGTATCCGCTTCAGGTATGAGGAATATGACCTAGGTGCACTGCTGGCTGAGGGAAAGCTGCCACCTCGATGTAAGGAATGCAATTCGCCAATAAAGGACGATGTGGTACATTTCAATGAACCGATACCGTCAGATGTTGCCCATGCCAGTCTGGAAGAGGCACACCGGTGCGATTTAATGCTTATCTGCGGCACTTCGGCAGTCGTTTATCCCTTTGCTGAGCTGCCCCGGGTAGCGCGGCGCAAAAGAGCCGGGGCAGGGCTATTCTCCCCGAAACAGGAAAGGGCAACGGTAATAATCGAAGTCAACGCTGAACCCACGCCACTGACCGCTGAAGGCATTTCAGACTACCTCATCCAAGGACGGCTTGCCGATATCTTGCCCAGAATCGTCGCCCGGGTGAAGGAACTCCGCCACTAGAGGCAGCTAGCAGACCGGCAACTTTTAGCCCGCTGTGCCCTGTTTTGGTGACATCGCCGTCCCAGCGTTGTCCTGCTTCTTAACACATTCTTAATAATCGCATAGAATAATACCGGTGGAACATTAGTCGAGGTGCAGATGCTGTGAGAGTGACAAGACAAAAGAGAATACTTGTGGTTGAAGATGACCACAAGACCGCCGAATTGGTCAAGCTATACCTGCAACGGGCAGGATACTGGGTAGATACAGCATATGACGGCGCACTCGCCCTGGAAAAGGCGCAGCAAGAAGAGTTTGACCTGATAGTCCTGGACATCATGTTGCCCGGCAGGGACGGGCTGAGCGTCTGTAGACAAATACGCCAGGAGTCCGATGTCCCCATAATTATGCTCACGGCTAAGGTACTGGAGTCAGACAGACTTCAGGGGTTCGATTCCGGAGCTGACGATTATGTGGTCAAGCCCTTCAGCCCCAGGGAGCTGGTGGCTAGGGTGCAGGCAATTCTGCGTCGTAGCAGCCGCGACGAGCTGTCCAGCGGACCGACAGAGGTGACGCACGGCAAGCTTACCGTCGATTTTCGTGCCGGCGAAGTCCGTCTTGCCGAAAACAAGCTTCATCTGACACCAACAGAGTTCCGGATTCTGGCAGCCATGGCAAGGGAGCCGGGGAAGGTATTCAGCCGCGGTGAGCTTATTGAAAAGGCGCTGGGACTGGACTACCGTGGCTTTGACCGCACGCTTGACGTGCACATTCTGAATTTAAGGCGAAAACTAAAGGCGGCTGACCCCTCGGCTGAGAGGTACATCAAGACGTCCTATGGTATGGGCTACAAATTTGAGGTGAGTGGATGAAAATAGCGCTTGGTCTCCGCTGGCGGCTGTTCCTGATATTCGTGGCTGTGGTAGTGGTCACCATAGGTGCCATCTCGCTGTTTATCAGCAGCACTGCCAGTAGTCAGATCCAGCACTATGAGTATGGCAAGAGAGGCGAGCAGATGGCACGGATTAGGGAATTACTGCTACGCCACTACCTCGATAAACAGGACTGGGAAGGCATTCAGGCGTCGGTGGAGCAGATGGGACAACTATACGGGTGGCGGGTTATGATAGTGGACCAAGGTGGCATAGTGGTCGCTGATTCGACCAAGTCTTCTTTAGGTGAGAAGCTGGACCTCAGCCTTTACGCTCACAGGTGGGGGATGAGAGAGCCGCCGGAGGGAACACCTGGCGAGATGTCAGAGCCACCTCCCCTGTTTTTACCAATTCTTGCTTCCAGCGGTGGCAAGATACAGAGACTGGGCTATCTGGTTGTGGAACCGAAAAGTACAGAGGAGATGCCCAGAATACCGCCGCCAGGGCAGTTCTGGGAGGCACGGATAGCCGAGCTGCGCAATTCCATCGTCTGGTCGGTGGTCTGGGGTGGTCTGGTGGGCATCGGGCTGGCATTATTGCTTGCCTTTTTCCTATCGCGGCGCATCACAGCACCGGTGCAGAGCCTGGTCTCAGCAGCCCGTGGGCTGGGTAGGGGCGATTTCAGCCAGCGGGTAGCAGTGAAATCCAAGGACGAGCTGGGAGAGCTGGCTACAACCTTCAATTCCATGGCGGCGGAGCTGGAACGGGCTGATAAGCTGCGCCGTGACCTGGTAGCCGATGTCGCCCATGAGCTGAGAACACCGCTCTCCAATATAAGAGGCTATCTTGAGGGCATTCAAGACGGTGTAGTGAAGGCGGATGAAGCGACTTTGAAGCTAATCTACGAAGAAGTACAGCTATTATCCCGTCTGGTTGAAGACCTCCACGAGCTGGCCCTGGCTGAATCTGGAGGGCTCAGCCTCGACAAACAGGTGTGTGACTTGAGAGAGTTGGCACAGGATGTTGCCAGTGCTATGGGCTATCGGATAGCAGCTAAGGGGCTGAAGCTCAGGCTGGAACTGCCCGAACTGTCAGCGCCGGTGTCAGTGGACAGGCAACGGATAGGACAGGTGCTACGAAACCTGATGGACAATGCCATAAACTTTACGCCCGAAGGGGGTGAGATTACCGTCTCGGTGGAACGCACGGTGAACGATGTGTCAGTCAGCATCACCGATACCGGGACCGGCATACCTCCTGAAGACCTTCCCTACATCTTTGAGCGGTTCTATCGGGTGGACAAGTCCAGGTCACGGGCTTACGGCGGCAGCGGTCTGGGGCTGACCATCACCAAACGCCTTATCGAGGCACATGGCGGGCGGTTGACCGTAGAAAGCACGTCGGGCAAGGGCAGTCGCTTCACCTTTACCCTGCCAGCTTATGGAGAAGGCGACAAGACGGATTCCAGCTAGGGCGCTTTCGGCAGCTCAGGATTATTCGTATCTCAGGGCTTCGATGGGGTCGAGTCGTGAGGCATTCCAGGCGGGATAGAAGCCGAAAAACAGCCCCACCCCCAGAGAGACCACCACAGCGAGGATGATTATATCCGGCGAGATAAGCGTGGTCATGGTGCCGGAGCGGGAGAGAAGCCATGATGCTCCGCAGCCGACAACAACCCCGATGATACCACCGATAAAACTGAGAGAAGCCGATTCCATGAGGAACTGCCCCCAGATATCGCGCTCCCGCGCCCCCAGTGCTTTGCGGATGCCTATCTCCCTTGTCCTCTCCAACACCGAGACCAGCATGATATTCATCACCCCGATGCCACCGACAAGCAGCGAAATGGCAGCCACGGCGCCAAGGAACATGGTCATCGTCCCGGTAGCTTCTGATAACGCCTGGGTCACTGACTGCACCGAGGTGATGTTGAAGTCATCGCTGGCACCGGGAGCAATACGGTGGCGGGAACGGAGCAGATCCGTGATTGCCTGGGTGACGAATTCTATCTGGGCATTATCGGTCACCTTAAGTGGTATAGAGGTGACCACGCGCTCGCCGCGGCTTGTCCGCGGCTGGGTGACCATCTGCTGCATGGCGGTGAGAGGGATGATGACAGCATCGTCAGGTGAAGCCCAGACCGCGCCTTTGCCCACCAGAACGCCGACCACACGGACAATGTTGCCACCG
>DAOUAI010000027.1:0-2172 GCA_034433775.1 Dehalococcoidia bacterium | reverse complement strand
TATCACCGTGAGCAAATATTGATTGGTTCCGTGCTTCGAGGAGACCGCGAAATTCGAGGTCCTCCATAAACTCTTTGCCCAAGGGATCGTTCAATTTGGCTAATAGCTGATAGTCGTTAAACAGGGCGAGCTTTATCTTACCGTCGGGAGAGGGTACTACAGGGTAGTCGGATGGAAGTTTTTCCCGTGGAACATTGCCAGTGTCATGAATCTCGTAATCTACCCGTAGCTTCCACTGTGCCAACATCTCTGTAACACGGTAAAGCCGGGCAACTGCATCATCGTATTTCTTCTCAACATCGCCCCTTCTCTTTGCGTTGTTTAGCAGGTCAGCCATAAGAAATGGTGCTTTCTCCGTGGCGTTCGTCAGTTTGCCTAAAAACTCTTTGTTTCCATCTACCTGTGGGATTTTAACATTGGAAAGCACCGAGCGTGCCTCCTCGTGACAGAACCTGTCCCATGCCTGATAAGCCAGTGCCAGATTTCTAAAGTTTCCTATCGAATTGCCGAACAGCTGGGTGAGCAACGACCGATTTGCTTTTTGTCCCATCTCGTCCAAGATGGACAAACAGGCGCTGTACTGGCACCGGTTGAACAGCGCAATTGCCTTGGCAAATTCCTTCTCGGCAATAATAGTGTAGGGTGACAGAGAGATTACGCTTTCGGAGCCGGGTTGCACGATGTTATCAAGCCTTACGCCGGATACATAGCTCAGAGCATCCACCTCAAAAAGGCTGCCGAGAATAGCCACGAGTGCGCTCATAGTCTTGGTACCGCTAGTGTAGTCAACCGTAACATTGTCGAACCCCTGCCGCACTCTTCTAAATCTGTCCCGCAGCTCGACAAAACATTTGTTGATGTCGTCAATAGCGCTTAGCTGCCAGATTTCACAATCGATGCTTCCGCACTGTTCCAGGACTTTAGGCAATGTCTTGGTCTTGCTTTCTTCAGAAACCACATAAAACACCTTATCTGGATTGTGAGTCTGGATAGAGGATACTATGCCGTGGGCAATGGTACTTTCCTGCCCTATGCCTGTACCCACTGAGATAATCAGCGCTTTACTCATCTCAACCTCCTTGTCTGACCCATGCCCATGGTAGTCTTAGCACCGGTGCCGCAGTAAAAGGCGAAATCGGCTAGTGCGTTAAGCGCCCTTAACTCGTCCTCGTTCAAAAAGTCTGGCAGCTCGAAAACACAATTCCCTTGAAAGCCTGTCTCCTGATAAGTACCAAAATCCAGTATGCGGGTAGCGCATTTGTATCTGGCTAGTATGATGTCCTGCCAATATTTTGTAATCGATTCAGATAGCTTGACTGGAGAAAAGCGCTGCCATTTACTAAAGTAGCTGTTGAATACCAGCTTGGCTTCAGGAAAAAGAACGTTTCTCTTGCCTCCAGAGCGGAATGCTGTTGGTGTAAGGAATTGAAGGCTTACTTTCGCAGAAGGGCGAGCTAAGGAGAGCACCTCTTCATAGTCTTGATGACCACACTCTGATGATTCGGATTTATTCGAGACAACGCAGTCAATCAGGAAGGTCGCGGACGAAACACGCAGCGTGTGCCCAGCAGACTTTAGGACTGCATCCATAAAATAGGCAAAGACGTCTCCACGAAGGAAAGTCAACCTGAAAAAATAGTCAGCGCCGGCACTTATTCCCAGAAGGTCCTTGCTAACCCGTTGAAACTTACCTTGCAAAGGAGAGAGCGTAAATGGTTTGAGTGGCGATGGACTGTGCAACTCAGCGGCTAATTTGGGATTTGACCTTTGCATCAACTCCATGAACATAGCATAGGCGTTGTGTCCGTGTGTTGGTGGTATGGTCCCATCAGCTTCTGGTCTTAACTTGAGTAAAACAGCGTGAAGGGATGACATAGCTAAATACCAGTTGGCGGGAGGCAAATGCGTACAGGTAAAGCAAAGGCGTACTGGACAACATGATCGTATCGGGGAATTACATTTCTGACCATACATCCATAAAGGTCGCGAGGTGTCCTATCATAGAAAGTCGAACCAGCTTCGAGCATGAGCAGGGGCTTCTTAAAGACACTGTCAGTAGCGGCGTATTCCTCGCCCAGTTTCCCATATTTGATCAGCACGCTCCAGTAGCCTTGGGTTGGGTCAGTCGCCGCAGGGATAAAGTTCGACAGCGTTACAAACCCGTTGGGGTTT
>DAOUAI010000026.1:0-4785 GCA_034433775.1 Dehalococcoidia bacterium | reverse complement strand
CTTAAAAAAATGGCCTTAAAACACCAGCTATTAGCATCGCTGGGGTCAAGCTCTATTGCCTTCTCCACCGCCTTAAGTGCTTCATCATAGCGCCTGGGTGTTGCTAGAATTTCGGCTTTACGTCGCCACTTGGCGGGGTTCTTTGGGTCGCGTTCAATATCGCGCTCGACTTCGGCGAGTTCCTTTTCCAGCTCCTTTCTTCCAGCTTCGCTCAGCCTGTCAGTCATATACGCCACAAGCCTATCATAGCTATACCGCTCCGTCAAGATGGTGACCTCACACCACAGTCCTGG
The DNA here is from genome assembly GCA_034433775.1 of Dehalococcoidia bacterium. Taxonomy (GTDB): domain Bacteria; phylum Chloroflexota; class Dehalococcoidia; order GIF9; family UBA5629; genus CALJTV01. The sequence goes on along the minus strand of DAOUAI010000026.1, from coordinate 4,492 downwards.
GCGAGGACATGGGAAAGAGGTTGCCGGGCAGGTTTGACACCCGCCTGCCTGAGAAGATACAATACAGCCCGTCCGTAGAATAACAAAAGGGAGTATCGGCATTACAACAGTGGCGTCCGGTGCCTTGTCCCCAGAAAGCCTGACCACAAGGTCGGGGAGAATATGTGCTTCAGCACTGGCAGCACTACTGGCGCTAGCCTGCTTTGTCACTGCCTGCGCCAGAGAAGCCCCGCCGGCGCAACCCCCCACTGCTATAGAATTGACCAGCACCGCCTTTGCCGATGGCGATAAAATACCCGCCAGATATACCTGCGACGGTGAAAATGTCTCCCCGCCGCTTGCCTGGGGCGAGCCACCACCTCAGACCCGCTCCTTCGCCCTGATAGTCGATGACCCCGATGCCCCGGTGGGCGTGTTCACCCACTGGGTCATTTTCAATATACCGTCAGATGCCAGAAAGCTGGAGGAAGCCATTCCAACAGGAGAGCAACTCCCCAGCGGTGCCCTACAGGGCAAGAACGGCTTCGGGAAACTGGGCTATGCCGGTCCCTGCCCGCCCCGGGATTCGCCCCACCACTACCGTTTCATAATTTACGCCTTGGACAAGCCGCTGGAGTTACCGCCGGGCATCTCGAAGAAAGACCTGCTACAGGCTATGGAGGGACATATTCTGGCTCAGGGACAGCTTACAGGAGTCTACCAGCGCTGACTTGAGGCTGAGCAAATGCTATGAAGACCGCAAAAATTCCCATGGTTTTAGTTCTTTTAATAATGGTGATTTGCCCTGTGCTGGCATCGTCCCTCGATGTCCAGCCGACAATTGCCCAGTCATCCTGTGACTGGATTGAATATTCTGGTAATCCGATATTCGGTCAGCACCTTGGCGGCGCCAAGGCTTACTATGTCAAGGTGATATACGATCCAGCCCAGTTCTCCGGGCATGGTGATAGCGCTTACTACAAAATGTGGTTCGGTTCCAGCACCGGGACAGGCTATGCCTATTCCGACAACGGCATCAACTGGACTGCGGGTGCTAACCCGGTGACCGGTCTCAACCACGATGCCAACCATGCGCTGGTGAAGTACGACCCCGGCGGCTTCGGGCATGGCGTCTATTACAAGATATGGTACTGGGACCCAAATGCAGGCATTTATACCATTAATACTCTAAGGTACGCTGAGTCTGTCGATGGAGTGAACTGGACAAACGACCAGCCGCTGACACAGGACGCAACTTACCCTCTGGTGACCGGTGGTCCATCCGGCTGGAACAGGGGCTCTTATGGTCCCTGCGACCTGGTCTATAACCCCAATGGCTCCAGCACACTTGATGACAGCGACCTGTGGAATAACAGGTATGTACTGTACTATATGGGTACCAACGGTAGCAATGAATACATCGGTCTGGCATACTCCAGCGATGGGAAACACTGGAAAAGGTGGGGCAACGACCCTATCCTCCGTCCTTGCGACGAGAACTGCAGCTCTGGCACCTGCTGGGACTACTGCGGGGTAGGCTACTGCCGGGTGATAAACATTGCCGGTAGCTGGCATATGTGGTACGGCGGCGGACCCAATACCAACCACGGCATCGGCTATGCCACCTCATCTGACGGCATAAACTGGACAAAACACCCGGACAACCCCATCTTTCACAAAAACGATGGCATACTATGGAGGAATAGCAGGACATATACGCCCTGGGTGCTTTACGACCCGGATAGATTCAGCGGACATGGCGATGCTCAGCCCTTCAAGATGTGGTTCAGCGGCACCAGCACAGACAGCAAATATTCTGTAGGCTACGCCACCGCCGATCCTGTGGATGCTGGACCGGACCAGCGTGTCTGCGAAGGTGGCAGCCCGATACCACTTACCGGCGCCTCTCCATCTGGCGGTACCTGGAGCGGCACCGGAGTCTCGGGTTCCACCTTTGACCCCACGGGGCTGGCTCCTGGCGATTATACTGTCACCTATACTTATACCAACTCCAAGGGTTGTACCAGCAGCGATAATAAGACGGTGAGCATAGACCCTAAGCCAGCGGTCATGGCGTCGAGCAACTCGCCGGTCTGTATTGGCGGTACTATCCAGCTTACGGGACTCGCTGACAATGCCACCTCCTATCACTGGACAGGTCCCAATGGCTTCTCCAGCAGCGAGCAGTCGCTGTCCATACCCAACGCCACACCGGCGATGGCGGGGGACTACACCCTTACCGTGACCAGCTCTTACGGCTGTAGCAGTAGCGCGACCGTTACTGTCAGCGTAATACCCTGCGTTGATATAACCGCTGGCACAGCCGATCTCTCAACTCCGACAGTCCCCAGTACCATATCGCTTTCGCTCAACATAGAAGGACGTGTGGCCAGTCTCAATATGACCCCCGATGGGACACTCTCTGGCACGTGTGTAGCTAGAGACCCTACAGGCAGGGTCGTCTTTGAGATGGACGATGGCACGAGGCTGCTCCTGGCTGATAAGACTGTACCACGGCTGATAACGACTCGTGCGGCAAGAACAAAGCTGCCTGCCATTCCAGAAAACACTGTGCTGTTAGGACAAGCGTATGAATTCAATGCCTATGCCACCAGTTATGAGAGTGCCCCATTACCGCTGAGCATCTCACCTCCAGCCAGACTGCTCCTCTCCTACAATGATGGAGAACTGCCACAGAATGCCATTGAGATATTCATCGCCACCTATAGCCCCGAGCAGGGCTGGCAGCCTTTATCGCCACCGCCGGGCGTAGTTGCTGCAGCAGGTGAAGCCCGCGGGCTGGTGAGCCACTTCTCCCTCTTCGCCGTTCTGGCTAAGGTGCCAGAGCCGACGCCGGCTAAATTCGATAGCAGTGGACTGCGTATTTACCCGCAGCAGGTCAAGCCAGGTCAGCAAATTGTGGTCAGTGTCACCCTAGCCAATACCGGCGAAAGAAGCGGCGTCTACAGGGTAGAATTAAAGGTTGATGGCAAAACAAAAGCGACCCGGCAGCTAACCCTTGCTGGTGGGGAAACAAGTACGGTGGAGTTCACCTACACCGAAAACATGCCGGGGAGACATCTCGTAGAAATAGCCGGGCTCAGTGGCGAGTTCGAAGTAGTCAAGCAGCCCCGGATTCCGATGGTCTACTGGTGGCTTATGGCTGCTGTCGCCATTGCCATAGTCCTGGTGCTGGTCAAACTGCTAACTGGCAGGTGATAAAGCAGTCTACAGAATAACTTCCTTCTTCCGTAGGGCCTCTATCTCAGCCTGGCTCAATCCCAGAAGGTCTCTGAGGACGTAGTCATTGTGCTCGCCCAGTATCGGCGCTGGCTTGAATATCGGCTCACAATCGCTCATCTTCCAGGGAAGCCCCACCAGCTCCAGCTTGCCCATCACCGGAGCATCGATGGTCACAAATGCATTGCGCGCACGGAGGTGCGGGTCAGCATACAGGTCACGGTAGTCCTGTGACATCGCTACCGTAACCCCTGCCTGGCGCAGGTTGTCTTCCAACCTCTCCAGGCTTTGCCATCTGGTCCATTCCTCGATGATCCTGTCAAGCTCAGCCTCGTTTCTCTTACGTGCCTCCATGGTGGCGAAGCGAGGGTCGCTGGCAAGCTCGGGCTTGCCCATTGCCTTCGCCAGGCGAACGAATTCCTCGTCGGAATGCACCTCAATGGCGATCCAGCGGTCCACACCCCAGCAGCGATAGAGATTATGGGGCGCGTACACAGGGTGCGCATTCCCCATCCGTTCCGGTATCACCCCGTTCATCTGGTACCCGATAATGAATTCACCTATGAGTGAGGTCACACCTTCACACTGGGAGAAATCGATAAATTGTCCCTCTCCGGTCTGCTGCCGATGGTATAGCGCTGCCATAATGGCAAAAGCTGTGGTGGTGGCATTCATAATGTCAGTATCATTGGGACCGGGTGAAGGACCATCGTCCGGGTAACCGGTGAGATAAGACTGACCGCCGATGGACTGGTGGATGGTAGCAAAACCTTCATACTTGCTACACGGTCCTTTTTGTCCATGGCTGGATGATGACAGCACTATGATATCCGGGCGCAACTTACGCAGGTCCTCATATCCCAGACCCAGGGCTGCCATGGCGCCGGGGCGCATATTGTCCATTACCACATCGCACATCACAGCCAGGCGCTTTGCCAGTTCCCTGCCTTCGGGTGTCATCATATCGAGTGTCACGCTTTTCTTGCTCATGTTGAGAGCATGAAAACCGGTGCTGGGGATGGCGGTCACTTCGATTGCACTGGGGTCATCTCGCACTCGCCATCTCGTAACCCCCCTGCGGATCATGTCCGGGCGCTTATGCCCTTCGATCTTGATTACTTCAGCGCCAAATGTCGCCAGTATCATGGCAGCATATGGTCCCGCCCACACCCAGGTAAAATCGGCAACCCGTATACCTTCTAGTGGAAGCATACCTACCTCCTTCCTTCCGTTACTCGCTTCACCACACCAAGCTCCTCCAAGCGCCGGAACT
>DAOUAI010000025.1:0-2263 GCA_034433775.1 Dehalococcoidia bacterium | reverse complement strand
CAACCTCCTTCCGTCAGGCCCGACTTTGACAGTTATTTTTCGTTCTCAGCTTCAAAATGACCACCCTGTAGCTTTGGGCGACGCTGAGTTGTAGTGTAAAACAATTGCCTTAAAGGGTATTGACAAGAGCAGGAAATTATGCTATGGTACCAGTGTATGTCGTCAGCAAAAATGGGACAAAGTAGGCATTTGAAAAAGTGGACACTTCAAGAGCCATGCCCCTCCCTGGCAGTCCTATTGTAGCCCCTTCTTGCTTCTAATGTCCTGCTCTTTGCCTCCTTCCTTCGCCTGATGATTTCAAGATGCCTACCGGTGTAGACGTCATAGGGGGTGACATTGCCCAGCCCTTCGTGGTAGCGCCGGTAGTTGTAGTATTCGACAAAGTTCCTGATAGCCTCCGCTATGTAGGGTGTCAAGCCTATTCGGCCATCTTCCCTTAATGAATCATTGTCTTGTTGGTAAGCTTTGCTCTTTCTTAATACTGCTTTGACCTGTTACCTGGAGGTCAATCCTGAGCCTGACGGGCTGTCAAGGGCGAGCCAAAGCTCGGGCAAAGCCTTTACCCTTGACTGCCCGAGGGCGAAGGATATAGTCTCTGCCCAGGTCAAAGCAGCTACGTTAGACCTCAGTATTATCACCCCCCTTCTGTCGGCGACAGTTCCCCGGTTGTTAAGACGCTTTCCATTCCGCTATTCGTGCTCAGGCACTGTTTACCTATTCGTTTCGTCTTCCGGTGCTGACAAACCTTTCTACGTACTCGGTTTACAGAGGCAATTACGTCATGCACCGCTCATCTCTTTTGGGAATTGCGTCCTAATTTCTACCGGTTAACTTCACCCCTTCTTAATCCGAGTTTGTCTACGATACTGTCAATAACGTCACTCTACCACGCCGACGACATAAGGCTCCCTACCCAACAAAAGCCTGCGAAGACGCATTGCCAGCTTTCGGGCCACGGCCACGATTGCCTTCTTCTTGCTACCACAGCTCCTCAATACCCGCCGGAATTTCTCCAGTAGCACCGGGTCGAATCGAATCGCCACCCAGGAGCATTCCACCAGCCATGACCTCGGCCCGCGACTGCCCTGCTTGGTGATATGCCCCTGACGCTCCTGTTCACCACTGGAATAATCGCTGGGTACCAGACCTAAAAAGCTGGCAAACTCTTCCTTTCGCTTGAATCGGCTCACATCTCCCCATTCCAGCACCAGCCGAATCGCAGTCAGCATCCCAATACCAGGGGCGCTCTTCAACAAATTTACACTCTCTTTATACCGCTCCCTCGTGGCAAGCCTCGTCAACTGTTGTAAGAGTTCCTTCCTCAACTGGCGCAGCTGTGCCAGCTCCCGGAACATCACCTCAAAAGAGAACCGCAGGGAATCGCTTATCGCTATCTCAGCAAGCTGTTTTCTTACCCGGTCATACATAGCCTGGCCCCATCGCCCTGCAGGTAAGCCATTATCCAGACCGTGAAACTCCAGCATCCTCCGGATGCGGTTACGCACCCGTTTGATGTCCGCCTGCACCTGTCCGTATGTCCTGGATACCTGCCGGTCCTCTCGCAGTTCCTTGTCCGGAACAAAACAGACGTGGTAGTCCTGGTTCTCAAGATTCTTGGCCAGCCGGCGGCAGTCGGTTCGGTCATTCTTCTTTCGCTGGCATTTCTCCTCCGTCACGGTATGCGGTGGTGTTACTATGCACTCCCACCCATCCGCCTCCAGTTGGTCGTGTAATTCAAAGCCCCTGAAGCCTGCCTCGTACATCACCTGGATTTGGCATTCGGGGAACTTATTATTGAAATAGCTGCGCAGCACCTCATACCGAGCGGGCATAGTTGTCTCATGAACGACCATGCCCCCACTGCGACAACACAGCTTCCAGGTCTTCTTGGAATCCTCCAGTCCCACAGAGACCTTTTCCCCCTTCAAAATGTAATCGCGTTGCCTGTTCATAGAAAGTTATCCTCCTTCTTTCTTTTTATCAGGAAGATAGCCTTTCTTTATCCTCGTTTCAAGCTCCCCAGCCCTAGCATAGTTAACCTTTCTGCCCTCGTAGGCTTTGAGACCAAAGTCGGGATTGCTCACCCATGCCCGTGCCATGCCGATGAAGTCCGCCTTGCCTGAGGCGATCACCTCCTCACAGAGGTCAAGGTCCTGATAGCCCCCCAGTGTTACCACCTTGATGTCGGCGCCGCTCCTCTTTACTGCCTCGGCGATGAAGAGGAACGGCGTACGCTCGGGGTTAAAGCCGGTCGGGTGCTGCA
>DAOUAI010000024.1:0-7255 GCA_034433775.1 Dehalococcoidia bacterium | reverse complement strand
CATGACCACTGGCGAGAAAAAGAGAGTCATCAACCGCGTAAAGGCTATGTACCCGCTGCGGGCTAAGGTGGACGAGTCCTACCTGCGCAGTCAGGAGGCGATCAAAGCTGGCAAGCCAACGGTGTGGGCGATGCTTACCTTTTGCTACGGTGACCCCATACTTAAAGCCATGGACATCGAGGTGGTCTATCCGGAGAACTATGGTGCCGCCCTAGCCGCCGCCGGAGTAGCCCGCGAGTACCTCGACCGCTCCGACGCCGAGGGCTTCCCCACCCACCTCTGCGGCTACAGCAGGGCAAACTTCGGATATGCCGCCAGACTGAAAGAACTTGGCGGACAGATACCACCGGAAGCCCCCATGGGCGGTATGCCCAGACCGCTCTTTCTTCTTTCCTCCGTAGCTGTCTGCGATGCCAGGTACAAGTGGTTCCAGGCGCTGGGACGGTATCTGAATGTGCCGGTATGGACGCTGGAAGCGCCGCTTCCCGGCATCAGGGAGTTCCAACTCGAGGGCTGCTACGAGGAGATGGTGAAGCTTGCTGTAAACCACCTCAGGGAATTCGTCGCCTTTGTGGAAAGGGCTGTAGGCAGAAAGATGGACTGGGCGAAGCTGGAGGAAACGGTCGACCTGGCGATTGAGATCCACCGCTTATCTCATGAGATAACCGAATTGCGCAAGGCAAAGCCCTGCCCCATGCATAGTCGGGACTTCTGGAGCGCTATGCCACCGGCACTGTTCTTGCTCGGTGACCTTAAGGAGTCAGTCCAGCTTTATCGGGACCTTTATCAGGAGGTCGCCGATAGGGTCAAGAACGGCGTCAGCGCCGTGCCTGAAGAGAAATACCGTCTGGTGTTCGCCGAGTTGCCACCGTGGCATAGCCTCGACCTGTTTGACAGGCTGGCGGAGAGGGGCTGGAACTTCGTCATTGAAAGCTTTGGCTATCACTCGCCACCACCGATGGACTTAAGCGGCGTCAGCGACCCTCTGGAACGCATCGCCAGGTTCAGCCTGCAGCGCATGGTGGCTAACTACAGGGATGCCCTCGATAAGGGTGTGGTCGCCGGTGCCGATGTCTATATCTATCTAAAATACGTCCGTGAATGGAAATGCGATGGTGCTTTCCTTCACCCGCTGGTAAGTTGCCGCAGTGCCTCCACCCACCTGCCACATGTGGCGAACATGCTTATGGAAAGACTGAAGGTGCCCTCACTTATGGTCGAAGGGGATATAGTGGACCTGCGCCTGTTCAACCCTCAGGATGTGCTCACCAGAACAGAACCGTTCGAAGAAAGCATGGAATATTACCGCAAGATGCGCCGCGAATCTGGTCTGGAATGGTAACAGCAGAGCATGGTGCGGGACAAAATTCTTTACAGGGGTATGGAAATGACAGCTAAAGGGCTAGCTAGAGTTCAAGAAATCTGCCAGGACCGCTTTCGCAGAGCCAAAGAATTACAGTTCCAGGGGAAGAAGGTGATAGGCTATCCCTGCGTATATGCACCCCTGGAATTGCTCACCGCCCTCGGTGTCATTCCCTACCGCATATATGGCGAGATGAGGGAGCCGGTGACGGAGGCGGACAGGGTGTTGCCAGCCTCCTTCTGCCCCATCATGCGTTCCTGTCTTGATTGCGCCCTAAAAGGTAAGCACGATTTCCTCAACGGTATGGTCGCCATCCACGCCAGCGACCCACAGGAGAAGACGGCGCGCATCTGGCAGTCATATACCACCCTGCCATACTTCCATTTCATAGATATGCCGGGGACTGTCCTGCCGGAGTCTGTGAGCTATTTCACCAGCCAATTAAAGGGTTTCGTCACCACGCTGGAATCGCTCGCCGGCAGGAAACTTTCAGCGGATAGCCTTCGGAAAGCTATCGAGGTGCACAATCAGCAGCGCACCCTTGTCCAGACCTTGTTCGAACTCACCAAGTCCTCTCCACCGCTTATTTCAGGTACTGAAATCTTGCAGGTGGTGAAGGCAGTGATGAGCCTGCCAGTAAATGAAGGCAATCAACTCCTCACCGAGGTCATCGAGGAGGTGAAGGCGCGTAAGGACAAGCCGCCATCCAAGCGCGCCCGGCTGCTCCTCTGGGGCAGCACCACGGACAACGCCGATGTGATGGCGATGCTGGAGAGCAATGCCAACATGGTATTCGCCGAGGACTGCGGTGGTTACAGACCTTACCGCGGCAGTGTGAAGCTGACCTCCGAGCCGATAAACGCGCTCGCCGATTATTATTTGAACGAAATAACCTGCGCCCGCACCTTCAGACAGACCGCCGCCAGCGCCACGCAGAAGGACTACCTTAAAGACCTGCAAAGCCGCTACGGCTATCTCAAGCGCATCATCGCCGATTGGAAAATAGATGGCGTAGTTATATTGCTGGTGAGGTACTGCGACCCCTTCGCTTTCGAGGTGCCAGCAGTCAGGGACTACCTCGCCAGCATCAGCGTCCCCTCGACCTACATCGAATACGATTATACCGAAGGCTCGCTGGCGCCGATGAGGACGAGAGTAGAGGCATTTCTGGAAACCATTGGCTGAGCAGATTTCACTGCAAAAGGCGTACTTCGCCGGCATCGACATCGGCTCCACCATGACCAAAGCCGTGGTCATCAATGCCGCAGGTAAAATGCTCTCTGTTATCAAAGGTCCCACCGGACCGGAGCACCGCCACCTTGCCAACGAGGTGATGAAGCAGGCTCTGGAGCAGGCAAAACTCAACATAGATGAAATCGCCTACATCATCGCCACCGGCTATGGCAGGTTCAATGTCCCGTTTGCCGATGAGCAGGTCACCGAGCTTTCCTGCCATGCCCGAGGTGTTTACAGCCTGTTTCCCGGCGTCAGGACGGCCATAGACATCGGGGGACAGGATGCCAAGTGCTTCAAGGTCAACGAAGGGAGGCTGGTGGACTTCGTCATGAACGATAAGTGTGCCGCCGGTACCGGCAGGTTCCTTGAGCTGACCGCCTCCAGCCTAGGTATAAGGCTTGAGGACTTAGGAAAGCTATCACTTCAGGCAACGAGCCCGGTGGATATCAGCAATATGTGTACCATCTTCGCCCAGCAGGAGGTGGTCATGCACCTATCGCAGGGAGTGAAGATAGAGGACATCATCGCTGGTCTGCACCATACCCTTGCCGAGAGGGTGGCAGCGCTGGCACGGAGGCTGGGGATAGAGCCTGATGTTGTGCTCACCGGCGGCGTCGCCAAGAACATCGGCATGGTGCAGGCAATGAGTCAGAGCCTCGGCTGCAGCCTGCTCGTCCCTGAAGAACCATTGCTCACCGGCGCCCTAGGCGCTGCCCTGCTGGCAAAGGAGCGGGCAATGAAGCTGGTCGCTCAGGGCAAGCCGCTGGGGGCAAGACAGCGCCGCTTGGAGAAAGCCACCTTCTACAGCTAGGAGCCAAGCAATGGGCTGGTGTATCGGTATAGACATCGGTGCCGCTTACAGCAAGGGGGTGCTGCTCAGGGACTCAGAGATCATTGCCACTGCGGTCAGGCTCTCGGGCTTCAACCATCAAGCTACTGCCAGCACCGTAAAGGAGGAACTTCTGGCTAAATTAGGACAGGCACCACCGTCAATAGAGGTGATAGCTACTGGCATCGGCGCGGGGAACGTGACCTTCGCCGCCAGCAAAGTGAGCGATATCGTCTGCACCGCCAGGGGTATAAACAGGGTCTTCCCCGAAGCAAAGACCGCTATCGATATCGGTGCCCAGTCCACCAGGGTGATTAAACTGGACAGCAATGGGATGGTGGTCACCTTTGCTGTCAGCGAAAAATGCGCTGCCGGGAGCGGTCGCTTCATCGAGGTTATCGCCAATGTGCTCCGCATCCGACTCGAGGACTTCGGTCCCATGTCACTCAAATCGAAAAGCCCGATCACCTTCAGCACCGGCTGCGCTGTATTCGGCGAATCGGAGGCTATCACCAGAGTAGCCGAGGGAGTGCCCGCACCGGACATCGCTGCCGGGGTCAACCTGGCACTTGCCAGCAAGGTTGTCTCGCTGGTCAAAAAGGTGGGGCTGGACCAGCCCTGCGCCATATGCGGGGGTGGTGCTTTGAATCTGGGGCTCGTCACTGCCGTGGAAACAGGACTGGGTATAAAGCTGCTCCTGCCATCACAACCCCAGATGATTACCGCGCTGGGCGCAGCGATGCAGGCCTGTTCAGGGGCTTCCGCTCAGTAGCCTCTATTCTTGTTCACCACATTAAGCAGCCTTTTGCCGCTCAAGTAACGTCTCAGGTTTTCGCAGAACACCTCCGTCGCCTGCGCCACATAGTCCTCCATACCCCCGGCAACATGGGGGCTGAAGACCACATTGGGAAACCCCCAGAGACGGCTGTCCGGGGGTAACGGTTCGGTGGCGAACACGTCCAGCCCCGCCCCGGCGATCCAGCGCTCCTCCAGTGCGCGGACCAGCGCCTGTTCATCCACTATCTCTCCTCTGGCTATATTTATCAAGTAGGCGGTAGGCTTCATACTGCGCAGTTCCCGCTCGCCGATCAGTCCTTTGCTTTCTGGAGTAAGTGGCAAAGCCAGCACCACGAAGTCGCTCTCGGAAAGTAGCCGATGTAGCTGGTCAGGAGGATATAGCACATCAACGTATCTAGCACGTCCTGCTCCACGGGCAGAACGGCGGGTAGCCACCACCCTCATGCGGAAAGCCTTAGCCAGCCGGGCGACCTCCCTGCCGATGCTGCCCAGCCCCACTATTCCCACCGTCTTGGAGCGTAACACTGTGGGTACAAACCGTCCCCATTGCCGCTGCTGTTTAAGCTGGAAACACAGCGGCGCCTGCTTGGCAAACATCAGCATCATCCCCAGGACGAACTCGCCAATGGGCACCCCGTGGATGCCGCTGACATTGGTCAGCACCACTTTACTTTTGCGGAACTCCTCATCCTCCAGGAATCTATCCACCCCGGCGGACATCACCTGCACCCACTTCAGCTTGGTAGCCCGACGTATTAGGTCTTTAGGCAGTCTGAAGCCGTATATCACCTCAGCCTCAGTCAGAAGCGCATCCAGTTCCTTTGTGGCGCTGCTGTCACCCTTGCTTTCGGCGCGAAGTAACCCCGAGGCGTCTATCAGCTTTATCCTATCGCTAACGCTCTTGATCCGCTGTAAACTCGTCCCGTCCAGCGGTGCGGTGACCAGCAAATTGACCTTTTCTGCTACCATATTCGGTCTCTCCGATCGTGAGCCGGTTGTACACGACTTTATTATAGCCCGTCTCTTAGAAGAGGGTTATCAGCCTGCGGAAGCTCTTATTTAAAAGCAAAGTTTATGACCATGGAGCCTGAGTTGTCAAATTACAAAGCAGTGCACCAAGGCTGTGTCAAGCCCCGGCAGCATAACGTCACAACTGACCCACTGCGCTTACGAAGAGGCAGTTGTACTTACAGCCTGACGCTGGATACAGCTAAAGGCTCATCCTGCTTTTTATTCGGTCTTATGCGTTTTTGGTGCCCTTTTTAACTGTTCCTTTTTTGAGCAGCACCATAGTTACTGCGGCAATTGCAGCGATTGCAACGGCACCGATAATCACTGGGATAATTGGGAATGCGCCCCTTCTGCCGGCTTTGTGTCCCAGTGTATGCAACCGTCCTCTTTCCTCCGTGGTTGTCCAGTTTTCTGGTGTAAGGGTAACGCCTCGTCCTGGTTCAAGCACCACATCTTCTTCGGTTGAGCTAGGCATGTATGATGGCTCCTGCCCTTGTTCAAAAGATTCGAGTGACTCGGTGCTTTGGGCGGTTACGTCAAACTCTATATTTCCCTCACCGGTGTTCTCCACTATCAGGCTATCACCACCCTCCTCAACATAAACACCAAGCTCTGCACCTGCATCCGCTGAAATGTTGTCCAGAGTCCAGACCCGTTCTATAGACTCTCTCTTTATCGCCGTGCCCGGACGTGGGGCGAACCTGTGTCCAATATCAGCTTCAAAGTCGTCATCCCCTGCTCCTAATATGAGTTCCATGCGGTTTCCCACTGCTCCCTCGAAGAGTCCGATTCGCATTATATCCTCGACACCAGAAGAAATAGCCTTATTCCTGACTGCATAGAGCGATTTACCGTCCATCAGCCCGAGGTTGTAGCTGCCCTGTTTATTGCCAACTACATGAATGACTAGATCCCTGTCATTGGGAAGGGCGTAAACTTCGTGGTCGGGGAAGGTGCCAGCAGCCATAGCTATTATCAGTGGAGCCGAGCCTGGTATATCAGTGCGAAGTCTCCCCTGATATATACCGGTGATGTTACCGGCGTTGTCCTCGACATAGACATCAGCGTCGCCACCGACCAAGCACCATAAGGTGTCCACCACATAGCGTATATCAGTGGGTAAATCGTGGTCGGTGACTGTTACATTGTATATAGGGTAGGTGATATGCCGTTCTTGTGAGGCATCGCCGATGGCATTTTCGTAGGAAGTATATAAGAGCATGTCAGACCAGGTCTCATCGCCCATAGGGAAGCTCCACACAGTGTTATTCATAGTGATGTAGGGGAAGTGCGCAAAGTTAGCGAAATCAGCCCTCGAAGTCGCATTCCTGTCTATCTCACGGTTGCAGTCGTACACATAAACTCTGATGGTGCCATCAGGCATATGTCTTACCATCCATGGGACCAACGCATGTCCTCTGATGTCGTGCACGCTGCCACTGAGGCCGTTTAGTATAGATATGATCCCCGGGTTACCATTTCTGAGGTCATTCTCTATCTGTGTCAACTTTTCGAGGTGGGAGCGTCCGGGTACGTATTGTAAATATTGTTGAATTGCAGGAACGGCGACTTCGGCTGAACACTGTGCACCCTGCCTGTCCTGTACATATTGCCAGGTATAGTCCTGGTCGTAGCTGAGCGGGTATATGCCATTCTGTAGCGTGTCCGGAGTTATCCTCCGATGGTAAAACTCCAGCGCTGTGGTGCTTATGCCAAAGCAGTGTCCTTTTGCGGCTATGGTCTTGAATAAATTGTCATACAGCAACGAAGCCCATTGGTTGTCAACTGCACCCCAAGAGCACTCCTCGTTGCCAAATACCTCCACCATCCTGTCCCAGCTTATCTCAGGGGTTTCCGGATTGTCGATTCCCAGGGCATATATTGCCGGGAAGGTCTCATACGGCTGTGTTATATGCACAGTCTCACGGTGCGATGACCAGTTACCCTCCCTGTCCTTAGCAGACACCTGAACATAGAACTCAGTGATACCGGGGTCGTTGTTCGTCCAGTTTAAGGTT
>DAOUAI010000023.1:0-2488 GCA_034433775.1 Dehalococcoidia bacterium | reverse complement strand
CTGGTCATCGGTGGTACAAGTTGACCGGTTGATCTGGTTCTTGAGCGTAACGTTAACCATTTCCGCTGGCTCCTCGCTTGATAGTGGCACTGCGCTTTCGCCATTTATAATCTGGACGAACTCACTGAAGGCTACTAACTTACGCTTTCTGACCTTTTTCTGCTGACTGTAGTCTTGCTGATGTGTTGCAAGCTGTATAGGCGGCAAGATAGGGCGGGGCAGAAAGCCGGAAGGAAAGCCATTGGAAATCAGGAAAGGCGGGTTTCCGTCCTGGTACAGCCCTAGAAATTTGTTTAGCTCGGAGTCACCTTCAAGATAGCGTATCGCCCAGCAAAGATGACCGAAGATGGTGTCGGCTTGCCAGGCTGAAGCATACCAGGATTTCAGTTTAAAATCTGCTTTATACCACTTCAATTGTCTTTAATCTCCAAGTCTTTAACTTCAACCCAACCATATCCCCTGGTCCCTGAACCACCCAGATAGTCTTTGTTAATCAAGTCAATGCCCTCCTTGACGACCGACTTTATCTTCGACTCGTCATCGCCCTCGAATATGCGCAACACGATATTGAGTTTAAACTCGGTGCCGGCGGGGACACGCTCCTGCGTGCGAAGACTGCCTTTATACGCCATCCCCGTCTTTCTATCGATCGCGGTCTCCGTCTTGGTCTCAAAGAATTCCTTGCCCTGGCTGCGTGCTTTTTCCCACTCTTGCAGAGATTTCTCCGAAAGGAAGGCATCTCGCACGATGATCCTCGTAGGTCCTAACTCATGTTTGGTAACTTTGTGAGGTCCAAAAATGGTGCACACCGGGCACACACTCAATGGCTGGGCACACCCGCAGGGATTGCCGTCTTCTCCTCTTTTATACTTATACTCGAGCATGGACCTCATCTTGCCTTTTAAAGACGAGCCGGGAATATACGGTCTGCCGTGACGGTCTTTGATAACCGGACCCTCAGCAGTCCCGATGCCGATTTCTGCTTCCGTGCCCCCGATGTGCAAGCCCGTTTTGCACACCACGGTAGCCGTGACAGAAACATGTTTTAACAGCTTGTGATTTGACGCCATTCCTCACCTCCTGCTATTTAGATTTTTATTTCTTTGAAAAATAACCTACCAAGCTTTCGAAATGCAATAGAAAGCCTTGGAGAAATGATTTCTCGTCTTTCGTTGCCACCTGCAAGTTCTTCTCGATGAAATCTTTGAAAATGGGTGGGACCTTCTCTTTATTGACCGCGTTGGCTGCAAGGGGGGCTAACCTGTATATGCGCGCTTTGACCTCGCTAAAGCTTTTCCCAGCAACAAGCTGGCTTTCGATTTTCCTTAGCTCGCCAAAAAAATTTCTGAGCTGGGCGCTAGTCATACTCTCTTTTTCCAGTGCTCTGGCTAACTGCTGCGGCCAATCTATTATTATCTCAGGAAGAGGATTTCCCTTTTCATCAAAATACCCCTTGGCAAGATATCCTGCAGGCAACTGTCCTGCTTGTGAAGGATGAGGGTGTGATCTTCTGCCTGGTGATGAATAGCTGCCGCCACCAAAACGCGATGTCATCACACACCTCCTGGTCTACTATATAAGCACAAAGTCGCTAACAGCCCGAGGTTGTCCAGTAACATCTGGGTCCCATTTGAAGGTGGCCAGGTCAGCAACTTTTGTACCCAGTTGTAAAGTTCAGGATGCCGCTGTGCATCCAAATTGCGTCTGATGTTATAGGAAAGCAAAGGATGATAACGAAGCCCTAAAATATCCCCATCTCGATATCGTTGCCACATGGCACCAAAATGTCGAAGAGCATAGAGAAAAGCCGAGGGGACCTTGTCTTTATCAGCAGCACCCATATCCAGCAGGCGGAGCCATTCACTTTTAACAGAAGCCCACTCCGTCCATCTCAATGTTTTTCCGAGGATGGTAATGCGGTCACGCCCGGAGTCCTTGGACTTTTCCAATGCTTTGTCAGTCAGGTCCGCGGCTCTAGCTACCGGGTAATCGTGCGGCGTTATGGCTATGCCAGCCGATAGGTGAACGTCTTTATTACCTGCAAAAATGGCAAGGTCGTTATATATCTGCTCGGCAAGTTTGATAATCTCGTCCCAAGGGCCCACAAGGAAAAGATCGTCTCCGCCAGAAAATACTGTGTAGCAATTCCTAAACTCGGAGCTTAATAGGTTCTCTACATAGCCACTGAAAAACAGGTCAAAGAGACGACTCATAGTTGCTAGCCGGGACATGGTGTCTAAGGACGTCTGCTTTCTTTTAAGACCGAAGACAAACAACTCTCCCATCCTGTCAACATCAGCCTTCAAAAAACCTAAAAGGGGTTGCCCTCGGGACCTCTTAGCAATTTCTTCGAAGGTCAGAATGCTGTCATCCACCCGTGCCACATATGTGGTCAGGTATTTGGAGACTGCAGGTAGGTTTGTGACATCGGTTAGACTGGTGTCGTTCATCTTCATGACCAAGTAGGGCTTTCCGTCTGGCGCCAGTT
>DAOUAI010000022.1:0-12953 GCA_034433775.1 Dehalococcoidia bacterium | reverse complement strand
TCGCCCACGAGTCCGACCCCCTTTTCGAGCAGACCTTGTTTGATGTCCTGCTTCTTGACACCCTTCTTATCGCTGCGGCAGACGGCGATTATCTTACCGGAAGGGCTTTCTTCTGTCATGAACTTCTCCTTGCCTATATTATAGCTTATTCGGGCTTGCGGTCGAACCAGTTTTTAATTTACCTTACTGAAGCGGGTTTCAACTGGTTTTGCGCTCGAGTGCCTGATAAAAGGCTTTCCAGAAGGGGTCTACACCGGGGTGTTGGAGAGGGACTTCTCTGCTGTTTTCTATCAGCACCAAGCCTTTCTCCGGCGTGGTAAACTCGCCGACGATGGAGCAACTGATGTGGCGGGAGTTCAATTCTGCGACTACAGCCTGGGACTTATGTTTTCTGCAGGCGATGATAAGCGTACCTTCGCTTATCGAAGAATAGGGATCGATGCCAAAATAACTGCATATCTCCGGTACGCACTCTGCGACCACTATCTTCTCCTTATAAACGCGGATGCCAAGACCTGCCGCCTGTGCCATCTCGTAGAGTCCTCCCCAGATGCCGTATTCGGTAGCGTCGTGCATTGCGGTGATGCCATCGTCTCTGACGCCCAGGCTAACTGCGGTGAGCGCATCTTCTACTACTGACATCTTATAGAAAATGTCGCTTGCCTTGCGGCTGAACTCCTTACCAAATTCACGCTCGATGAGCTCCGGGAACATGGTGGCGAATATCCCGGTGGCTTCTATGGCGGGCCCTTTGGTTATGATGATGTCGTCACCGGGTCTGATGAAGGAGGGGGCGACATACTGATGTTTGCCACCGACGCCGATCAAGGTGGCGCCACCCACCATAGGGTAGGCGCAGTTCTCATATCTACCCGTGTGACCGGTGACGATGGCTATGCCAAGCTTCAGGCATTCGTGGTGGATAGTATCCCAGACTGTTTCAAATTGTTCATCGGTCATACTCATAGGAAGGTTCAGGTCGATGGTCAGGAATCTAGGCTTGAGTCCGCTGGTGACGGAGTCTGAAGCGATTATATGGATGGCAAACCAGGCGGCTCTTTGCCAGCCGTACTCGGGCACAATGAACACCGGATCGGTGGTCAAGGATAGTGCGAAGTCGCCGATTTCGACGATGCCGCAATCGACGCCGCTTTTAGGACCTACCAGGATGGCGTTATTCCTGGCTCCGAGGCGCGGTAGTATGAAACGGTTGAATAATTCTGGCGATATCTTGCCGATTTGAGACAGAGCTTCCATTGTTTACTAACCCCCGGCGGTCGCTTATTACCTTCGACCCGATTCTTTCAGCAGCGGAGATACTTCTCGGAGCCTGGTAACGATTGTGGGAAATATCTTAAGGACAGCATCTATGTCCTCCCTGGTGGTCCATTTGCCGAGGGTGAACCGCAGTGAGCCGTGAGCCTGTGTGTGGGTTAGACCAATGGCGGTAAGGACATGGGAAGGCTGAAGATTTGCTGAGCTACAGGCTGAACCCGTTGAGACACAGATGCCGGCGAGGTCCAGATTAAGCAGCATAGCCTCACCTTCAACATATGCCACGCTGATGTTAACGTTGTTAGGCAGCCTCATTATGGGGTGACCATTGAGACGGACATCGCTGATCTGGCTAAGGATACCTCTGATGAGTTCATCGCGCAAGGCGGTCAATCTTGGTGCCTCATCAGGTAATTCACGTTCAGCGGTCTCGGCTGCTTTACCCAGTCCCACTATACCTGGTACATTTTCTGTGCCGGAGCGGCGATTTTTCTCCTGACCACCGCCATGGATAAGTGGTGCGATTCTGGTGCCTTTTCTAACGTATAGGGCACCGACACCTTTCGGTCCATAGAACTTGTGTGCCGAGAGCGAGAGCAAATCAACACCCATCTGGTCAACGTTCACCGGGATATGGCCAACAGTTTGGACGGCGTCGGTGTGTAAATAAACGCCAGCTTCTCTGGTGACCTTGGCAATTTCAGCTAACGGTTCTATGGTGCCTATCTCATTGTTGGCATGCATTATGGAGACAAGGATGGTCTTGCTGGTAAGCGCCTTCTTGACATCGTCTGGTGAAACCATACCGTAACCGTCCACAGGGAGGTAAGTTACAGAGAAGCCTTGCTTCTCCAGCCAGTGACAGGGCTCGAGTACGGCATGGTGTTCGATGCGGCTGGTGATGATATGGTTGCCCCTATCGCGATTAGCCAGAGCGATACCCTTTATGGCCAGGTTGTCAGCTTCGGTGCCACCGCTGGTAAAGACGATTTCCTCGCTTTCAGCGCCGATAAGATGGGCAACCTGCTGGCGTGCCTGTTCCACAGCATCTCTGGCATCCTGTCCCAGGAAATGGATGCTGGAAGGATTGCCGAAGTATTGGCTAAAGTAAGGGAGCATTGCTTCCATAACGTCCGGATGTACGGGCGTGGTGGCGGCGTAGTCAAGGTATATCCTCCTCATGGCTCAACCCTCCACTATATCACCGATGACCGGGTCTACTCTTACACCTTTTTCTCTCACCCAGGCTATACCGGCGTCTATCTCTGCCTCCTCGCCCTCGAGTTCCAGTACTACCCAGCCTCTATCCTCCGACACATCGGCGCGGCGGATGTTAGTGACCACCTGAAATTTGTGTGAAAGGTGGTAGATTATTGGCTGTTGTACCAGTTCGCGGGGAAAAGTGAACATCACCTGTTTTTTAGCCATTTTTTGTCCTCCTTATGGCAGATAGTTGAGACACGGCATGGTTTATACCGCAATACCGATTGCTCGGTCAAAGGATTCTATAGTGGGCTGGACTCTGACTGGCTGGACTACATGTGTCAAGATCTCCTGAGTACGAGGTCCTGCGCCGGTAATAAGTGCCACCACCAGCTGGTCGCTTTTGACCATGCCGCTAGCAGCTAACTTTTTCAGTCCGGCGATCACCACCCCGCCGGCAGCCTCGGCGAAGACACCCTCGGTGCGAGCTAGTAATTCTAACCCCTGGATAGCCTCCTCGTCGCTGACGCTAATTGCTCCGCCTCCCGATTGTCTGGCGACCATCAGGGCATAGTAGCCGTCAGCGGGGTTACCGATGGCAATGGAAGATACTATGGTCTCGGGTGTGACGGGGTGCACATGGAGGCTACCTGCTTCAAAGGCATGCACTATGGGGGAACTGCCAGCAGCCTGGGTTAGATACATATGAGTGTTCACGGGACCTATCAGTCCTAATGTGGACAGCTCCTGAAGTCCTTTCCAGAGTCTGGTGAACATGAGCCCTGAACCGGCTGGGGCAATTAAACAGTCCGGTGGCTGCCAATCCAACTGCTCGCATACTTCAAAGCTGAGCGTTTTGCTTCCTTCGGCGTAATAAGGTCTGAGGTTGATGTTGATAAAGCCCCAGTTGTATTTCTGAGAAAGTTCAGCGCACAATCGATTAACATCGTCATAGCTGCCATCCACGGTGACCAGGTTTGGTCTATACACAGCGATGCCGGTCAGCTTTCCAGTTTCTACATTGGCTGGCACAAACACGTAAGCCTTCAGCTTCGCCTTTGCAGCGTAAGCGGCTACGCTGGCGGCGAGGTTACCTGTGGAGGCGCAAGCAACCGTATCGAAGCCGAATTCCCTAGCCTTGTTCACTGCTACCGCGACTGCCCGGTCTTTGAAAGAATAGGTGGGGTTGAGACAATCGTTTTTAATGTAGAGGCGCCGTAACCCCAGCTCTTCACCCAGATTATCAGCTTTGAATAACGGTGTGAAGCCGGTGCCTATGTCTAAAGGTTCGCCATCTACAGGGAGGAGGTGACGGTAGCGCCAGATACTGCGGGGGCCTTGCGAGATGACCTCGTGGCTGATTACCTGGGAGACCGCCTTGTAGTTGTACACTACATCTACCGGGCTGAAACAGAAATCACAGACCCGCATTGGCTGTTCCGGGTACTCCTGCCCGCATTTCCGACAACGTAGACCAATGGCGAAAGACATACGTGCTCCTTGCTGAATTAGACAGTTAAAGCTTGTTCTAAGTCATCCAACAGGTCATCTATGTTTTCTAAGCCCACAGATAGCCTGATTAGATTGTCACTGATGCCGACTTTTGCTCTGTGGTCCGGAGGCATCGAGGCATGGCTCATCGTCGCCGGGTGTTCGGCTAGTGAAGCAACGCCGCCCAGAGACTCGGCAAGTGTAAACACCCGCAGTCTTCTCAGGAAGCGGTGCGCTGCCTCGGCGCCGGCTTTGAGTTCGAATGAGACAACACCGCCGAAGCCCTTCATTTGTCTGCGGGCAATGTCATGCCCTGGGTGGGACTCAAGCCCGGGATAGTAGACGCGGCTTACTGCCGGTTGTTTTTCCAGCCAGCGAGCAATTGTCATGGCGTTTTCCTCATGTTTTCTCATTCGTAGTGGCAGGGTGGTGATGCCCCTGAGTACCAGCCAACAGTCGAAAGGTGAGGCACCGATCCCCATGGCGTTGAGCAGGAAGTGGATCCGTTCAGCTAACTCTTCGGTTGCAGTTACCACCGCCCCACCGACCACGTCACAGTGTCCATTCAAGTACTTAGTGGTAGAGTGCACCACAAGGTCGAAACCATAGTCGATCGGTCTTAAAAAATACGGTGTGGCGAAGGTGTTATCCATAACGGTCAGAATATTGCGCTGTTTGGCAATGGAAGCTACCATCTCAAGGTCTACTATAGTTAACAGGGGGTTCGATGGTGTTTCCACCCAGATCATGCGGGTATTGGGCTTGATCGCGCTTTCTATAGTTTCCTTGCTGCTCATTTTGATAAAGGTAAATTCCAGACCGAGATGGTGCATTACGTTCTGAAACAGCCGGTAAGTACCACCATATACGTCATCGCCACAGATAACATGGTCACCTGCCTTAAGGAGGTGGATAGCCGCTGTTTCCGCAGCCATGCCGGTGGCGAAGGCGAAAGCCGCTGTGCCTCCCTCTAGCTGAGCGAGAGTGTCCTCCAAGACTTTTCTTGTAGGATTTGCCGTCCGCGTATAATCGTAACCTCGTGTTTTACCTATATCTTCAAAGGCAAAAGTAGAGGTCTGGTATATCGGTATGGAGATAGCACCGTAGGCTTTGTCCGGTCTCTCACCTGCATGGATGGCAATTGTCTCAAACTTCATATTCCTGCTCCTTGTGTGAATTCGAAGAATACCGTAGCCTTTTCCTTGTTCAGACCAGCAGAGGCGACGGCGGCGCCCGTAGCTTCCTCGAGCCTTTTGAGGCGTTCCTCGTGTTCCTCCTGTGACCTGATGAGCAATTTGATGGCTTCGGCAACGGGGTCGGGGAGCTTGTTATGCTCTAGGCTCAACGGTGGGCTGTAGCCGTCGGCTACCACTCTACCTGGTACGCCGACAACGGTAGCTCCTGGCGGGACTGACCTCACTACCACTGCGCCAGCGCCAATTCTGGCGCCATCGCCGATGGTAATTGCGCCCAGAGCTATTGCCCCGGCGCCGATGACCACACCGTTGCCCACTGTGGGGTGGCGCTTCTCCTTTTTTAAGCTGGTGCCCCCGAGCACAGCGCCTTGGTACATGAGTACATCGTCCCCGATCTCGGCAGTCTCGCCGATGACCACACCAGCGCCATGGTCGATGAAGAAGCGTCTGCCGATTTTAGCCCCGGGATGGATTTCGATGTTGGTAAGGAGACGATTTATGTGAGAGACGAGCCGAGCCAAAAAGCGTAGCTTATGGCGCCATAAGCAGTGAGCGATTCTATGGAGCCACAGTGCATGAAGCCCCGGGTAGCAGAAGATGACCTCCAGCCAGCTTCTCGCTGCCGGGTCCCTGGCAAATACAGTCTCGATGTCTTCTCTTAACCTCTGGAACAATTTCAGAACCTCTTTTTCGCGTTTAAAGTTTATCTTCAGTTACCTCGCTGTTGAATGAATAATAAGGCGCCGACGATGCCAATACCTGCACCGCTGAGGATCATAAAAGTGCCGATGCCCATGAACGCAGTGGTGACTCCGAGTGCGAGCACTGCCATATAAAGATAGTTCTCCATGTTTAAGGCTTGGGTATAGGTGAGGTGCTTGGGGTTGGTGGGGTCATACCGTCCACCGGCGAGCAGAGCCTGGTATGTGGGTGCCAGGTTACGGCGGTGTTCTCGTACTAGATCGGCGGCTGCTTGAGCCTCGGCTGCTGTATCGATGACATCGCCCCTTTTAACAGCCTCCTCCGGAATACCCAGAGTGACCTGCTCTTGTCTCATCGCTTGTTTTATCCAATGCTCCTTGTCCAGCGCCTGATAGATGAAAGTCGCACCCAGAGCGATGGAAATAGCGGCGATAGGGAAAAGCAGAATTGTTAAATATTTAATTGTTTTAGCCATTTTCCACCTCCTTTAGATATTTGATGTCAGATTAGATTGTTCTTGAAACAACCATGTTGAGAGATATCTTTCTCCTGTGTCCGGTAGCACCACCACGATAAGCTTGCCCGTGTTCTCCTCCCTGGTGGCGACTTGAAGAGCCGCCCAGGTAGCAGCGCCGGAGGATATGCCAGCAAGTATCCCCTCTTCTCTCGCTAGTCGTCTTGCCATTATTCCGGCATCCTCGTCGTTTACCTGAATGATTTCGTCGATTAAGTCCAATCTAAGTACATCCGGAACAAACCCGGCGCCAATGCCTTGGATCTTATGTCGCCCGGGCTTTCCACCTGAAAGGACGGGGGAACTTGCCGGCTCCACAGCTATAGCTTTAAAGCCTGGCTTCCGCTGTTTCAGCACCTCAGAGACCCCGGTGATGGTGCCGCCCGTACCGACCCCGGCGACCAGGATGTCGACTCTACCGTTAGTATCTCTCCATATCTCCTCTGCAGTGGTAAGGCGGTGTATTTCTGGATTTGCTGGATTTTTAAACTGCTGGGGCATGAAGTAGTTTGGGTTTTCGGTCACCAGTTGTTCTGCTTTCTTTACTGCTCCTGTCATTCCCTCGGCGCCTGGAGTCAGCACTAGTTCAGCCCCCAAAGCTGCCAGGAGCTGGCGTCTCTCCAATGACATTGTGTCTGGCATGGTGAGAATAAGCCTATAGCCTCTGGCAGCGCAGACAAATGCCAGGGCGATGCCGGTATTGCCACTGGTCGGCTCAATGATCACTGTGTCTTTGTTTATCAGTCCTTTCTCTTCGGCATCGATGATCATCGACACTCCGATCCTGTCCTTGACACTGCTCGCCGGGTTGAAAAATTCCAGTTTGGCTACCACCTCAGCTTTGGCACCTTTAGTTATGCGGTTCAGTCTCACCAGAGGTGTATTGCCAATAAGCTCGGTGGCATCTCTAGCTATGCCCCGGGTCAATATCGGTATCTCGATGGTCTTATACTTTAGCTTCTGTACCCCGGGTGGTTCTTGTCTCATCCTTCACCTCCTTTCAGCCACTCCATCGGCTGTAATCTTGCCATCCTTTAATCGGATTACTCTATGAGCGATACCTGCCAGATCTAAGTTATGTGTGACCACGATGATAGTTAGCCCCTCCCGATTCAGTCGCAGGAAAAGCTGGTATATGGTCTCGGCGGTAATCGAGTCCAAGTTACCTGTGGGCTCGTCAGCTAGAAGTACCTTAGGACTATTGACCAGAGCCCTGCCGATAGCCACTCTCTGCATTTCGCCTCCGCTGAGTTGATGGGGCAAGTGATTGGCTCTATTGCTCAGCCCAACTAAGTCTATAATCTCTTTCACCACTTTTTCGCCATCGTTTTTGTTACTAAACAGAAGAGGGAGTTCTATGTTCTCCTTAACGGTTAAAGTAGGCAGGAGAAAGAACTGTTGAAAGACGAAGCCAATGTTGTCCCGGCGCAGTTTTGCCAGCTCTTTTTCCTTGAGTTCGTTAATTTCGGTTCCATTCAGCTTAAGAGTGCCCCATGTCGGTCTGTCCAGGCAACCGAGCAGGTTTAGCAGAGTGGTCTTACCCGAGCCAGATGGTCCCACGATGGCTAAAAATTCCCCTCGATGCACGGTGAAGCTGGCATCTTTGAGGGCGAAGACCTTCTCGCTACCTCGTCGATAGACCTTGGTTAATTTGTTTGCTGTTATCAGTGTATCATTCATTGACACTGCTCCTTATGGCTTCTAAAGGCGTCATGCGGGATGATTTCATTGCCGGGTAGATGCCGCACACAACGCCGATGACGATGGAAAAGAGGAGACACAGCCCGAGAAACTGTGGCTGGAGTGATAGTAACTTACCTGCCGGTGCGTAAGGGATCACCTCTTTGACGAAGCTTTCTATCAGGCTGGAACCAGCGGTGGCAAAGAGTAAGCCGAGTATTCCGCCGGCAGCAGAGATAAACAGTGTCTCTAAAATGACCAGCCTGGCTATATGAGAACCGGAGGCTCCGATAGCCTTCATCATACCGAATTCACCCGTGCGCTCGGTGACGGACATTAGAAGGGTGTTGATCACACCAACAGCGCTGACAATGATAGCCACGATGATTACCGAGACGAGGAGCGTACGTACCGAGCCCACGATGTTCAGTATGGTACCCATTATCTGGCTTGTGGTCACCACCTGAATATCGGGGATCTCTTCTAGCCGTTTTGCTACCTCAGGTATTCTGGTGACGTCTTTTACCTTTATGGCTATTGCCGTGATTTGTTCTGGCTTTTGAAATAGATCCTGGGCTGCTTTTAGGGAAACAAAGTGAAATTCGTCATCCTGAGTATTTGTCCGTTCCAAGATGCCTACTATAGTAAAGGGGACCTCGTCTGGTCCGAAAGGTAATACATCGCCAACCTTCAGTTTTTCCTTCTCTGCCAACTCTCTGCCGACGATCATGGCATTGGTTTCGTCATCGGAGAAGAACCTTCCTTCTATCTTCCACCAGGGCTTGAGTTGTCTTGCCTGTGCTATTTGAATACCGTATACGATGTACGGTTTGCCCTCTTTATAGAACTGGTGCAAGAGCATGGGAGTGGCGATTTCTATATCCTCTATCTTTTTCACTTCGGCGACGTCAGCTCCAGAAAGGTATTTAGGGATGACACCACCGTGGATGATGAGAGAGGCAGCTTCATAGGGGCAGCCTTTGGGCACTGCCAGCATGTGGATACCCAGACTATTTAGCTCGCTGCTTAATCGCTTCTCATAACCTGAATTGAAGGAAAGAAGGCTGAACAGCACTGCGATGGCGATGGCTACGCCGATGACGGTAAGGGTGGTTCGCCCTCGTCTTCGTAGTAAGTTTTTTGATGCTAGAGTGACGAAATTCAATTAGGCCTCCCTTTTAGAATTCCACCTTTTCACCGATGAAGTAAGTATCGCTGCCCTTTGTGACCACCCTTCCATACACGCGAGCAAAAGCCCCCCTTTTCTGGGGGATGGTCAGGTTGCTCGGTGCCAGATCGACGTATATCGTCCCAGTACCATCGTTGATGGTGAACCAGCAGCCGGCACCGCATTGAGAGACGATCTTGCCTTCGATGACCACCTTACTAGTTGTAAATTTCTCTGGTTCGCTCAGAATGTCGCCGATTTTTGCCGTTTGGGGCGCGGTGTTCGGTGGCTGGGCTATTTCAGGTGGCACAGCTGTTTGGGGCGGGGGTACTGTAGGATTTTTACCTGTATCACCGACAACGCTGTCTGCAGTGCTCGGTAACACTGCAGGTGTCCCCGCCTGTGTGCAAGCTGTTACAAATAGGACCAAGAATGTTACAGATAACCCTAAAAGAAGTTTTCTATTCATCTGTGTTTCTCCTTCGCTGTGCACTATAGTTTTGATCTAGCTATTTTTTCGATTGCATTAATAACCACATCCATTTCCTCCTCTGTGTTGAAATAACCGGGGCTAAGTCGGACTGTGCCATGAGGATATGTGCCGATGAGGCGATGTACCGATGGGGCACAATGTAACCCGGTTCTAACCTTGACATCGAATGCTTGGTCGAGTATTATACCAACCTCGGTAGGTTCATATTCCAGAATATTGAAGGAGATAACGGCAGTCTGTTCGGCACCGTTTCCCGCACTGTAGATGCTAACTCCGCTGATTTGAGATA
Organism: Dehalococcoidia bacterium; assembly: GCA_034433775.1. GTDB lineage: Bacteria > Chloroflexota > Dehalococcoidia > GIF9 > UBA5629 > CALJTV01. The sequence goes on along the minus strand of DAOUAI010000022.1, from coordinate 2,942 downwards.
ACCTTTCAAGTAGTCTGTTTGTCAGTCTCTCCTCCTTAGCTTTGATTTGTTCTAGCCCTTGTTCGAAGATAAATTTCAGCCCGGCACCGAGCCCACAGATGCCAACGGTGTTTAGTGTGCCACTCTCATATTTATCGGGGAAAACGTCGGGTTGTTCTTCTATCTCGGAGAAGGTGCCGGTCCCACCTTCACGTAGTGTATCCAAATCGACTCGCTCGCCGATATACAGTCCGCCTGTGCCCGGAGGACCGAAGAGCCCTTTATGTCCCGGGAAGGCGAGCAGGTCGATATAGCTTGCCTGAACATCGATGGGGTATCTACCAGCGGTTTGGGCAGCATCGACCATAAAAATGATGTTGTGTTGTCTAGCCACTTCACCGTATTTTTCGATCGGCTGGACGACACCGTTGACATTGGAAGCATGGGTCACTACCAACAGACGGGTCTTATCAGTAATGGCAGCTTCTATGTCCTCGGGCGAGAGTACACAATTGCCTGTCATCGGTGGCACTCGTTTGACCACTGCACCGTGGCGTTCTAGTTTCCTTAGAGGACGGATCAGCGAGTTATGTCCGATACTGTCGGTAATCACTTCGTCTCCTGGTTTAAGCAGTCCCTTAAGCGCCATGTTGATAGCATCGGTGCAGTTAAGTGTAAAAATAATCCTTTCTGGAGTTGAAATGTTGAACAGCCGGGCCAGAAGTGCTCTGGTTTCTTCTACTGTTTCAGCGGCTGCCAAAGCCATGCTATGGCTGCTCCGCCCCGGGTTGCCAGCGTTTCTGCGCAAAAACTCATCCATTGCCAGATATACGCTCTCTGGCTTGGGCCAGGATGTGGAGGCATTGTCTGCATACACCATCTTAACCTCCTAGATACTGAGCATAGAGCTTAAGAGCTAGTGACTCATCGCTCATATTTTTAAAGATGGCTCGACCATCAGGGAAAATCACGATCTCGTGTGAGTCGGCGTTGAAACGTAACATGAACTCGTTATATTTCACCTCTCCGAGGGGACTGAGCCGTAGAGCCAATTGGGGTAGGGAGATACTTCTGACAACAGGGCTGAGCACCTCCACCGCTCTGCCGCCATCGCAGGGTCTGGTGGCTTTTACCTGTGATTTTCCTGACAGGAACTCAAATTTGCCGGCGCAAGCTAGGCAGCCGCTGCGATAATGCACTTTAAGGCGATGGAATGTCCCCTTCCAGGTGTCCACAGTGAGCAGGTCACGATTGATCTGCTCAGTGCCAGTCACTATTTTCACGGCTTCGACGAATTGCAAGCAACCGATGATGAACGATGCACCACTAAACAGCCCGACATTTTCTGTGGTGTAAATTCTCTCGTGGGTAAGCGGGTTACCAAAGACACATTGGTAGCAGGGGGTCTGGGTGGGGATGATATTGAGCGTTGTTCCCCAGGTGCCTACTGCTTTACCGTGCACCCAGGGGATTTTGTGCTTCAAGCAGGCATCATTAATTAAAAAGCACGTCTCGTTGTCGTTCAATCCGGCCAGGACAAGATTGGCGCCGCTGATCAGTTGTTCGATATTAGACTGATTTACATCAGCAAGTATTCCGGTGACATCGATCGAGGAGTTGATACGTCTCAAGTGGCGCGCTGTTGCTATAGCTTTAGGAAGCTGATTCTTGACATCATCCTCGGTAAATAGTGCATGTCGGGTGAGGTCGTGATATTCTACGGAATCCTTATCGACGACTTGGATTTTCCCGAAGCCAGCCCGTGCTAGAGCTGCGGCGATAACGGTGCCAATTGCGCCGCAGCCGATAAGCACCACATAGCTATTTTTTAATTTTTCCTGTCCCCGTTCGCCAATCTGGGGCAGGGTAATTTGAGATATATACCTGTTAGCCACCGTTGACCTCCGCAGCTTACCTATATGTAGTACATTTCTTCAGTAGCGATACGTCCTTTCGACTTGTGCATCTCCACAAGGTCCTGGAGAGTTTTAGACTCAAGGACGTTTTCTATCGCCCTTTTTACGTCTGCCCATACATCTCTGGTCACGCAGAATTTGGAGCGTGGGCAGGCTGTAGGGTCATCAACACAGTCGACTGGAGTGATTGAGCCTTCAAGCAGTTCCACAACCTCGCTAAGCTTTATATCCCCCGGTGATTTGGCTAACTTGATGCCACCTCGAGCGCCGCGGGTACTCCTCACTATTTTGGCGCTGATCAACGGTGCTATAAGGTGCTCTAGATATAGCAGGGAGATCTCCTGGCTGCGCGCAATGTCCTTCAACGGTACCGTTTTGCCATTCTGTAATGCCAACTCTAGAAGCACCCTCACACCATACCTGCCTCTAGTAGATAGCTTCATGTCTCACCTCTTAATTGTTGACTAAGTTGGTCAACAAAGTATACAATACATTACTTGTGTTTGTCAAGCCCCTGCAATATGGTGGTTGGAGTTAGCTACACGGCTTTTATGCGGCGTGGTAAAATCTAGGCGGTGTGACGATGCGACTGAGCAAGACAGCGATTTTGCAATGGCGACAGGCTAGAGGGGGTCTCGCGCTGGGTGAGACGCGCTGTGGTAGTACCACCTTCCACTGGGGAGAACGCACTTATGTGATGGGGATCGTCAATGTCTCCCCCGATTCTTTTTCCGGTGATGGTCTGAGCAGTGTGGAAGCGGCTGTGGAGCAGGCAAGGCGTTTCGTCGCCGAGGGTGCCGATATCATCGACGTTGGTGGCGAGTCCACACGCCCGGGTTCTAAGCCGATACCAGTTGAGGAGGAGTTGAGACGGGTTGTCCCGGTGGTGGAAAGACTGGCTGGTGAAATCAAGGTGCCTCTGAGTGTGGACACATATAAGCTGGAAGTCGCCCAGCGTGCCCTCGATGCCGGGGCGCAGATGATAAACGATATCTGGGGGTTGAAGATGGAACCACGGCTGGCGCGCCTGGCGGCGGAGAGGAAAGT
>DAOUAI010000021.1:0-3022 GCA_034433775.1 Dehalococcoidia bacterium | reverse complement strand
CTACACGGTACCGAGATTAAAGCGCTAACGCTGGAACAAATACAGAGCGTGCGGCTGAAGGGAAAATATAAAGTCCCCACCCTTGAAGAGGCACTTCGTCTGTGTAGCGGGCGTACTAGGCTATTCGTTGAGCTGAAAGAGGTGGAATCGTTTCAGCAGTTAGTGACGCTGTTAAGGTCTGAAGTGCCGCTTTCTGATATTATGGTACTCTCGTTCAACAGGGCTTTGCTGGCGGAGCTTTTATATCTGGCACCGGAAATTCCGCGGGCTGCCCTTGTTGTCTCTCCAGGGAAAGAGCCATTGGCGATTATGGAGCCGGTGCAGGCTGATGCTATAGTGGTGAGGTACCCTTTTGCGAGCAGGGAGCTGGTGGACGCGGTACATATGGTGGGCAGGGCTGTTTTCGTCTGGGGGCTGCCCTCACCTCGTTGCATTGACAAAGTTGTCTCCAGCGGTGTAGATGGTGTCATCACGGACTTTCCCGATGTGGTCAAGAAAAAGCTCGGCAGTTAGCCATGCCCGCGACGGACTATGGTCAATTATAATATAAGTGAAAGGAGGTCGGGAAATGAAAGTGGGCAAAAAGCAAGGTATAGCGATTCTGGTCTTCGGGCTAATTTTATTGACTGCTGGCATTCTGGTTCTGGTCGCTGTGCCTTCCTGGGGTAAATGGATAGCTGATTATCCAGCGAATGTAGCCAGCATGTCGCTCCCGCCTCAGGCGGCGCCTCTTGTTCAGGGTATGAGTGGCATTTTCGGTCCTTTGCTCAAGCAGGTGGGCGGTTACATTAAAACAGTGGGATACTTTATCGGTAGCCTGCTGACCATTATCTCCATCGGTGTGACTACAGCGGGTGCAATGGTGATCAAATCGACCGCCTCGTGAAGTCTGTGATTTTGCCTTCGGGATAGGCGCGAGAAAAGCTATCGACGACGCGTGGTTACCATTGCCAGTCCGGCAAGTGAAAGACCGGCGGCGCAGTACATGAGCGGCTGGTAGCCCCAGAGCTGGGCTACCAGTCCACCGAAAAAGGGACCCGCGGCACCGGAAATGCTGATGGTGGAGAAGAGGATGCCGGTGGAGGTGGCTCGCTCCTCGTTGTTCTTCAGCAGCAGAAGGAGTGCCCCTACATAGAGGCAGGACCACGAGGAGGCAAGAAGTATCTGGACCGGGACTAGCTGGAGATAATTGTTGACGAGGGCGTAGCAGAGGAATACCAGTGCTGAAAGTCCAAAGCCGAGGACGAAGAGGCGGGACTCTTTAAATCTTTCTACAAACATCATTGCTATGAACTGACCGCCTGTGTTTATCCCTGAGAGGATGGCAATCCAGGGCTTACTGGCGCCGAGGCTGGCGAAGAAGAGGGGCAGGACAACCCACACCATATTTGCTCCCATGTGCCGCAGGAAGAAGGGGATGTAAATTCGGGTGTTGTGACGGAATACGTCTAGGGTGATCGGTTCCAGCGGAATGCGGTCTTCAGGCTCTTTCAGGGATAAGGCGATAAGGAATGCTGTGCCGGCACAGGCGGCGCTGATAAGGAAGAGTTTTTGGTAGCTGGGTACGAAGATAGCGATTATAGCGCCGAGTAGCCAGCCCAGGGAACCGAAAGAGGCAAACCTGCCGGTGCGACCACCAGCTTCAAAGTTGTGAGCCATAAGGGCAGCGGCTGAGATGCCGAGACATAAGCCCACGATAGCCCGGATGCCGACCAGCATTGCCGGGCTGGTCACCAGCGTTTGTGCTGCCAGGGCGAGTATGCTGAGCCCCAGTCCGAGGCGGATGAAGAATACTCTCCCCGTTTTGTCTGACTGGCGCCCGAAAAGCCACGAGGAAGCGGCATAAGCAACGCCGTAGGCACCGCCGATTATTCCGATTTGCAGTTTGGAGGCACCGATATCCTGGGCAAAAAGGGGCAGAAAGATTACGGAGGTCTCGATGGCGCAGTTGGTAAATGCAGCAATGAGCATTGATGCCGCAGGTGACCAGGATAGGGGTAATTCGTATGTTTTCATGGCATAATATGATACACCCGGGGTGGGGTAAGGCGCTATTTCGAGTGTCGTGATGAGGCTGCCTACCAAAATGCCAGCTTTTCAGAATGTAGTTGGCTGAGGTCCAGGGGGCTGTGGGTTTCGGTGGGTCCGGGCTATTCTACAGATATTATGTAATCGTAATCGGGCTGCCCGCTATTTACAACTTCAATGTCCAGACGAGGATGGTGGGCTGCGATCTGTAACTTCAATAAGTCTGCTTCGGTATCTGTGATGGCTTTGCCACAGTAGATGGTAAGCAGTGATGCCTGAGATATATCCGTTGAGTTAAGGAGGTCAAGGACGACCTCTTCGAAGCTGTTTCCATTTGTTTCCTTTTCTCCATCGAGCCAGCCAGTTATCAGTCGGACTCTTGAAGGGTGTTTACCGTCGTCCCTTAGGCTGGCAACTTCTATAGTATGGACACCGGTCAATGCTTGTAGCATTTCCTCTACATTGGCTTTGAAGGGCTTCTCCGGTACGAAGGCTATCATTGCAGCTATGCCCTGCGGAATGCTTTTTGTTGGTACCACAGCGACTTGTTTTTTGGTCAGCGATGGCACACTCAGGGCTGTCTCCAGCATTTGTCTGTGGTTGGGGAGCAGGATAATCTTATCTACTGGTAGTTGCTCAATTATGCGCAGGACCTCAAGGGTGGTGAGTTCGGTTACTCGTTCCTGCTGGATTACAGCGGCGACACCGAGGTCGGAAAAGATTTTGCTCAGTCCTTTGCTGGTAGTTATGGCAACCACAGCACAATCGAAAGCGCTCATTTTTTCGCGGTGCAATAGTAGAAAAGACTGGTGCTGCTCGTCCATGTTGTTGATATCTATGTTGGTCAGCTCGCCAAATTTAGAAGCAGTACCGAGCACCTTCTGTGGTTCCAGAGTATGGATATGGACGCGCGTATTGGCTGGCTCTCCTACCACCAGCAGGGATGTGCCCAGGCTTTCCAATGCTGCCTGGACTTCTTCTAGCCCCGCGCGGC
>DAOUAI010000020.1:0-5371 GCA_034433775.1 Dehalococcoidia bacterium | reverse complement strand
CGAAAGGGGATTGAAACCGCTACAATGCCTACCGCTTTTGGCCAAGGGCAACTTTTGTCGGAAAGCCTCTAATCCTCGAAAGGGGACTCTTACCCCACAAAATCTTGGGCTCGCTCGGATAGATGGATGACACTCAGGGCATGGCAGAATGGGAGAGGCGCTGGATGTTTTTTTCCACCCTCACCTTTATCCTCTCCCCTTGCGGGAGACAGTTAGAGTGAGGGGGCTAGTTAACCTGTTTTCTATCCTGAAAAACAGTCAAGAATATGTGTCACAAATGTACTGGCGAGCACCCTTGAGCAATGTAGCCCTCCCTTACTTTCGTGGCTTCGCGGTCAGCCGCTCACAGGAGTGCAAAGCGTAAAGAGAAGTCATGCTTCCGAGGTGTTGCCCTTTTTCCGGCGGTCTGGTGACGAAATCGGGATATTCCCCGGAGACATAGACTTGAAGGTCTTTCCACTCAGGGATGAATTTGCTAACCCTGTCCCCAAGCTGGAAGTGCCCCTGTTCGCAGAGCATCATCAGGGCGACCGAGGTGATGGGCTTGGTCATCGAGTAGGTGCGAAGGTGTGTGATGCCCGACGAAATGGTCACTGCTGGCGCATCCACGCCTGCGAGGGACCGGCAGCGTGCTGTGAAGCACCGGCGCCGGTTACCATAGGACCGCACTCATGCCAGCAGGTGGTGCAGCCAGACCACCAGCCATTGCGCCAGCCGTTGGTCCAGCCATTGTACCAGCCCTGGTTGTAGCCTTTGTTGTAGCCGACCTGCTCGCCAGTCTGCTCGCCAGTCTCATAGGACTGATGGGCATCATACTGCCCTTTTTTGTAGCCTTCATCATAGCCGGCTTTGTGCCCATCATCATACCCCTTGGTCTGCCCATCACTGTTTCCCTTCTCATAGCCTTTGTCATAGCCGGTCTTTTCACCGTCCTGACTGCCTTTGTTGTAGCCCTCTTGATAGCCAGTGGTGTTGCCCTGTTGATAGGCAAGAAAACAGCTGAGGGCATTGTAATCTATATGGGGACAGTTGTCTACTTTTCAGCCTGACCGTATGCGATTGACAATTTGTTAAGGCTGTGTTAGCATAGGTTTGTACCTCGATATACGAGGTATGGGGTCGGCGGTATGGGTAAGATAGTGATTGTGGTTGACAGCATCGCCTGCGTGCCGAAGGAGGAGATGGAGCGGCACGGGATAAAGATGGTGCCGGTGAACATCTACTTCAACGGTAAGACGTACCGCGACCAGATAGACCTCACCAGTGAGCAGGCTTACGAGCTTCTGGAGAAGGCACCAGACTTCTGGAGGAGTTCTTCCGCCTCGCCCGAGGAGTATCTTAAGGTGTTTCAGGAGGTGAGCAGCTACGCCGAAGGGGTGGTGGTGATAACTCTGTCTTCTAAGTTGAGCATGTTCTACAGCAGTGCTCTGGTGGCAAAGAATATCCTGGCTGAGAAGAAGTCGGGTCTGAAAGTGGAGGTGGTGGACAGCCGCACCGCAGCCGCCGCTGAGGGGCTGGTGGCACTGGCAGCAGCAAAGACAGCCGAGAGAGGCGGAAGTCTGAATGAGGTGGTGGAGGTGGCGGAGCGGGTGAAGCAGAGGGTGAGGTTCATCGGTCTTCTGGAGACCATCCGCCATGTCTACCGCACGGGAAGAATACCGAAGGTGGCTTCGGAGCTGGGCTCGGTGCTCTCGGTGAAGCCAATATTGACCAGTGCCGATGGCACCATTCACTTCGCCGGCATGGTGAGGAGCAAGCAGAGCGGTGTGGAGCGGATGCTCAAGATGATGAAGGACGCTCTGAGAGGCTCTAAGGCGGTGCACGCTGCGGTGATGCACGCCGCCTGCCCCGATGAGGCAGAGGAGTTTAAGGAGAGGATAGCCAGTGAGTTCAATTGTACCGAGCTTTATGTGACAGATTTTAGCCCGGTAATGGGCTACGCTACCGGGAAGGGTACGCTGGCAGTGGCATTCTATGGTGAGGACTGAAGTCTGATGGTCGATATCTGGGTGGTCTTTCTGGGATATCTGCTGGGAGCAATACCTTCAGCACAGATTGTGGCTAAAGCCGTGGGCGGCGTGGACCTGCGTGAGGAGGGCGATGGGCGGATAAGTGCAGCAGCGGTCTACCGGCGGCTGGGGCTGCTGCCTTTCTTGGCAGTGGTGGCAATGGACGTGGGCAAAGGGGCACTGGCAGTGAGCAGTGCCCGCTGGGTGAGCGATTCTATGGCGATAAGACTGGTCACCGGGGTGGCGGCGGTGGCGGGGCATAGCTGGTCGCCGTTTCTGAAGTTCCGCGGCGGGCTGGGGGCTACGGTGATATTCGGCGCGCTAGCCGGGCTGATGATAAAGGAGTTCCTTATCGCCGGAGCTGTGGCACTGGTGCCATTTTTGGTCACCCGAAAATCAGGACTGAGCACCGCTATAGTAGTGGTCGCCCTGCCGGCGGTGCTGCTGATAGAAAAACAGCCATGGTACGTGGTGGTATACCCGCTGGGGCTGATATCACTTATGCTGGTGAAGAAACTGCAGTTGAGGTGGAGCAGGGCAGGAGCACCTGATGAGGCGGACGAGGAAGTCGGTGGGACCGGTGAGGTGCTACCATGACCACGATGGCGGGGCTGTTGACACGGCGCGGGGCATGGACTATGCTAAGCACTGGATGGTAAGGTAGGTCGAGTTGGTTATCGGCTATTTCATACTGCTGGCGGTGGCGGCTTTTTTGCTGGGCGCCTGCCCGTTTTCCCTGTGGATCGGTAACTGGCTTCTGGAGCGTGATATCAGAGGCTACGGGGACGGGAACCCGGGTGCGTACAATGTGTTTCGCGCCGGGGGGCGGAAGTCGGGCGTGCTGGCACTGTTTGCCGATATCGGTAAGGGTGTACCCTTCGTCTATCTCGCCTGTTATGTGCTTTTGCTGCCGATGCTGGTGGTGATGGGAGTGGGGCTGGCGGCGATACTGGGACACGCCTATTCCCCATTCCTCGGCTTTAAAGGCGGTAAGGCGCTGGCGGTGACCGGCGGCGTGCTGCTCACCCTGCCACAGCATGAGATGGTGCTGTCCGTCATCGTCTTTCTGCTGCTGGCATTCCTGTTTGTCGAGGGCGATGCCTGGCGGGTGATGTTCGGGGTCACCGCTTCACTGGTCTATCTGGTGGTGACCAAGGGGATGGCGCTGGAGCCGCTGTTTATGGGCTGTGTGCTGGTGATAATCGCCATAAAACACCTCAAGGAACTTCGCACCACCACGCCGGCGTTCGGTGGGGTGGTGGGCGGCTTTGTCCGTGCCCGCAGGGCACGGGTGTGAACAAGTATGCTGTACCAGTTATTAGTTGCTATTTTTCTGTTCATCTTCTTCGGTAATTTGATTCTGAACCTGCGGATGCTGCGCAAGCCGCGGGAAGACGCTCCGCTGCCGGAGCCAGCACCGCTGGTGTCAATACTGGTACCGGCACGCAACGAAGAGGCGAACATTCTGAATTGCCTTGAGTCCTTGCTGCGGCAGGACTATCCCAATTTTGAAATAGTCGTGCTCGATGATAATTCCGTGGACAGGACGGCGGAGATGGTGAGGGGGGTGATGGCGCGGGACGAGCGGGTGCGGCTGATAAAGGGGGAGCCGCTGCCTGAGGGCTGGGCAGGGAAACCTTTCGCCTGCTACCAGCTAGCCAGGCAAGCCCGCGGGGAGTGGTTTTTGTTTGTGGACGCTGATACTGTGCACCAGCCGAGTATGCTGCGCTGTGTGATGGCGGAGGCGCTGGAGGGGAGACCGTGGCTGCTGTCCGGATTTCCCAGACAGTTAGCCTGCTCGGTGCCGGAGAAGGTGGCGATGCCGTTGATGTACTTCATCATCATGAGCTGGCTGCCGCTGTGGTGGTCGCACCGCTCGGAAGAGCCAAAACCTTCTTTAGCCATCGGTCAGTTCCTGCTGTTCCCCAGGGAAGCATACTGGAAGATAGGCGGGCACGAGGCGGTGAAGTCGAGGATACTGGAGGACGTGTGGCTGGGGGTGGAGGTGACCAAGCACGGCGGGTACCACGATGTCATCGACCTTTCCAGTCTGGTGTGCTGCCGGATGTACCGGGATGTGGGCGGCATATGGGAGGGGTTTGTGAAGTGGATATATTCTGTGGCGGGGCTGTCAAGACTGGCGCTGGTGGGGCTGTTGATTGCCGGGATAGTGTTCTGTCTGGCGCCATTTTACTGGCTGTGGAATGCCTACTTCGGCTCAACAGCACCGGCTGACTGGCGTTATATAGTGGCGGCGCAGGTGGTGCTTATCTTCCTCATCCGCTGGATGGTGGACAAGCGGTTCAAGCAACCGCTCCTGTCAACTCTGCTGCACCCCATCGCCTTCTCATTTCTGGTGGCGGCGGGCTTTTACGGCGGCTGGAGGGAAATCGTGAACCAGGGGGTACGCTGGAAGGAGCGGCTGTACAACAGTCATTCAGGCGTTAAGTAGCACCTGAGAGCAGTTGCTGCCATAGCTGGACTACCTTTGCTTCCAGTCCTTCAAGCGGGCAATCGGTGTCGATGACCACATCAGCGTGCTTTGCCTTTTCCTCCGAAGGCATCTGCTGGCTTAAGCGGGCGAGTATCTGCTCCTCATAAAGCCCGCGCGCCTTTTTCAGCCTGCTGATGATCGTCTCCTGGGGGGAGACGGTGACCCAGACTTTATCAACCAGCGGCGTCCAGCCAGCTTCAATGAGCAGGGCAGCCTCGAGGACGACAACCCTGACACCCTTCAGGCGGTATCCGGCGATTTTTTCCTCGACCACACGGTACATCCGGGGGTGCATTATCTGGTTGAGCGTGGTGAGTTTTTCCGGGCTGGAGAAGACGAGCTGCGCCAGTTTGTGACGGTCAATCTCGCCGTTTTCCTTGAGGATGGACGTGCCGAAGCTGGAGACGATATCAGCATATGCCGGGCTGTCCGGTTTGAGGAACTCGTGCCCCAGTTCATCGGCGTTGATCACGACAGCACCGAGACGGGCAAGCACCTGTGATACCGTGGTCTTGCCGGTGCCGAGGTTTCCGGTGAGTCCGATTACTATCATCTTCTGTGATAGATGCCGTGCTGGATATTACACAAAGGCAGAGACGCCGAGTATCTCCCTGCCGATGACGAGCTTCTGTATCTGGCTGGTGCCATCGGGGAAGGTGAGGGTGCGGGCATCGCGAAAGTAGCGTTCCACCGGGTATTCCTCGGAGATGCCGTAGGCACCATGCACCTGAATGGCTTGGGAGGTAACTCTAACCGCCATCTCGGTGCTGAAGGCTTTTGCCATGGAGGTCTCCTTGAACGGGACCTCGCCTTTGCCGATGAGGTACATGGCGCGGTAGCAGAGGAAGCGGGCGGCATCGGTCATGAT
>DAOUAI010000019.1:0-11299 GCA_034433775.1 Dehalococcoidia bacterium | reverse complement strand
ACCCCTTAGACGATTTTATTAGCTGGTGGACGAAGACCGATGTTTTAACAGCACTTGAGCGCTATGATGAAGCACTTAAGGCGGTGGGGAAGGTAATAAAGCTTTACCCAGGCTATGCTTTTAGCTGGCAGACGAAGGCAGAGTTGCTTTACCACCTGCGGCGCCCGGACGATGCCCTGAGGGCTGTGGACGAGGCGATAAGGCTTGACCAGAGCAGTGGTTACTCATTCAACCTCAAAGGCGTTATCCTGATTGCCTGCGGGCGCTATGAGGAGGCGCTGCAGAACTTTGAGCTGGCTTTGCAGAAGGAAACATCGAGCCTCTGCTGGTTCAATAAAGGGGCGGCGCTGGCACGCTTGAAACGGTATGATGAAGCCAGGGATGCAGTGGTGCGCGCCATAGACTTGCTGGGCAAGCCGCGTAATAAGCAGGAAAAGAGGGCTTTGAAGGAATATCGAACAGCGTTGCGCAAACTGAGGGGCGCCGGGGAGCGAATTTCATGGTGGGACTGGTGGTTCAGTGGTGAAAGCAGACTCCGGTCCGCTCTTGGCGTCCTCCTTCTGGTCTCGCTGGTGGTGTGCGTGGTAGCCCCATTTATCGAGGAGGGGAGGCTGGGGTGGTTCAACTGCGGACAGGACTGGCGCACATATATAGTGCCGGCGGCTATCAGCCTGCTGTTACTGTTATTGCCGGTGCTGCGGAGTTTCGGCACACAGGGCGTGGAGCTTAACCCCATGCTGGAGAAGCGGGAACTCAGTACGCTGGCACTGGAGAAGTTCTTAAAGCCGAAGCTCTCCCTTAAAACAATAATGTAGCATCAGCCCCGTGCCCGGCGGTCTCTCCCCCTCATGTCCTGTGCCTGACCGAGCTTTCTTTGCAGTAACCTGATGGCCTGCTCCGTGGTCAGACCGCTGACGGCGATTATCTTGTACCTGCTGGTCAAGCCTTTTTCGATTCCCAATCGGGACTGACTTATGCCCAGGAGGTCGCTGAGGAAGTGGAGGAGCTCACGGTTAGCCCTGCCCTCAACAGGCGGGGCAGCGATTTTGATGTGCCACACGCCGTCTTTGCAAGCGACAAGGCTGTTGCCGCTGGCGTTGGGCTGGACAAGGACGGTAATTTTACTCGGCTTGGAAGGTGGCATAACGCCTTCATTTTATCATGCCGCCAACTGTCCTGCAGATATGATACCCTCACCTTAGTCCTCTCTCCCCTTGCGGGAGAGAGTTAGAGTGAGGGGAAACAGCCGTTTCTGTCCTGAAAACAATGACATCATGTGCCACCACCCCTTGCACAAGCACAGGGCGTGGTATTTTGTGCCCATTGTAAGTATAATGGCTTTGAAAAGCACTGGAGGTGAGAAGATGGGAGAGCTACTGTTCGGACCGGCAGGGGTGCCGCTGAGCGCCAAGGCGAGGTCTACCGAGGCTGGCATCGAGCGGGTGGCTGAGCTGGGGCTGGGGTGCATGGAGCTGGAGTTCGTCCAGGGGGTGAGGATGAGGAAGGAGATGGCACTGGCTGTGGGCGAATTGGCGAAGCGCCTGGGTGTGGCACTCAGCGCACACGGTCCTTACTTTATAAATTTGAATGCCATAGAGCCGGACAAGGTCAGGGCGAGTCAGGAGCGGATACTGCAGACGGCGCGCATCGCCGCCCTGTGCGGGGCGAGGAGCATCGTGTTCCATGCGGCGTTTTATCTCGATGACCCACCGGAAAGAGTCTATGAGCAGGTGAAGAGCCAGTTGCAGTGGACTATGAAACAGTTGAGGGCGGAGGGGAACAGGGTATGGGTCAGACCGGAGGTCACGGGAAAAGGGACGCAGTTCGGCACGCTGGAGGAGGTGTTGAGGCTCAGTGCCGAGATAGAGGGGGTGGCGCCGTGCATCGATTTTGCCCACTGGCATGCCCGCACCGGCGAGTTCAATTCTTACGATGGCTTCGCCTCGATCTTAAAGCAGGTAGAAAATAGACTGGGCAGGGCAGCGCTGGACGATATGCATATCCATGTCTCCGGCATCGCCTATTCCACAAAGGGGGAAAGCCGGCACCTCAATTTGAAGGACTCTGACTTCAACTATGTCGACTTCATCAAGGCATTATGCGACTTTCGTGTGAGAGGGCTGGTGGTCAGCGAGAGCCCTAATCTGGAGGAAGATGCTTTACTCTTGCAGGAGACATACCGCTCTATGTGCAAAGCGTAGGGTGGTACCTCCGGCACCAGCGTGCATCTATCAGGCTTTCCAGATAAAGCGGTGGTGCCGTTGAGGTTTTATGTCAGCTTTTTTCTATTGTTCGTGTTTTTGATATAATTGGGATGTAAGGCAGGATGGAAATGAAGTCCAAATGGTGGCAGGGTAGTCTGTTCTATTTGCTGGTGCTGATAGCCGTTCTGGCTCTGGCTTTCAGCTTTCTGCCCACCTCTCAGAAGCCGAAAGAGGTGGACTTCTATTCCTTCGTTGATGAGGCGAAGTCGGGTCAGATTGACACCATCCAGCAAGAGGGGAACACACTCCTCGGACTGCAGGGAGGTCAGAAGAAGCTGAAGGCGTCCTTTGTTGGCAGCAGCAAGGAGCTTATGGACATACTGAAGGAGGAGGGGGTGCCGCTGGGTGAGGGAGGTGTGAAGCTGAGCGTTAAATCAGGCGGCTTCGATTGGGGTGGCGTGCTCATCAGTTTTGTCCCGCTACTGCTTTTCGGCGCCCTGCTCTTTTTCCTCTTGCGCTCAGCGCGGGGCGCTAATACTCAGGCATTCAATTTTGCCAAGAGCCGTGCCAGGCTGGCTTCGGGGAACAAGCCGTCGGTGACATTTGCGGATGTCGCCGGTGTTGATGAAGCCAAGGCGGAGCTTCAGGAGGTGGTGGAATTCCTCAAGGCGCCGCAGAAGTTCCTGGCGCTGGGTGCCCGCATTCCGAGAGGTATTTTGCTGGTCGGACCACCCGGATGTGGTAAGACCCTGATAGCCAAGGCTGTGGCGGGTGAGGCAGGGGTGCCATTCTTCTCCATAAGCGGCAGCGAGTTCGTGGAGATGTTTGTCGGTGTCGGGGCATCGAGGGTCAGGGACCTTTTCGACCAAGCGAAGCGGAATGCGCCGTGCATTGTGTTCATCGATGAGATCGATGCTGTGGGCAGGCACCGCGGTGCCGGTCTGGGTGGCGGACATGATGAGCGGGAGCAGACGCTGAACCAGATACTGGTGGATATGGACGGTTTTGATAGCAGCACCAATGTCATTGTTCTCGCAGCGACCAACCGCCCTGATATTCTCGACCCAGCACTATTGCGCCCGGGGCGTTTTGACCGCCATGTGGTGATCGACCAGCCGGACTTGAATGGCAGGAAGGCTATTTTGAAGGTCCATGCCAAGGGCAAGCCGCTGGGCAAGGATGCTGACCTGGATGTGATCGCCAAACAGACGCCCGGTTTCAGCGGGGCTGACCTGGCTAACTTAATCAATGAGGCAGCCATTCTGGCGGCGAGACGAGACCTCAAGGAAATAGGTGCTAAGGAACTGGAGGACTCTATAGACCGTGTTATCGCCGGTCCGGAGAAGAAGGGGCGAATAATGAGCCCCAAGGAGCGCGAGCTTATCGCTTACCACGAGACCGGACACGCACTGGCGGCGAAGATGTTGCCCAATGCTGACCCGGTGCATAAAATATCCATTGTGGCACGGGGGATGATGGGTGGCTGGACGAGGTTCCTGCCCACTGAAGACCGCCACCTGTGGACTTATTCGCAGTTCAAGGACAGGCTGGTGGTGAGTCTGGCTGGACGCGCTGCGGAAGAAATCGTCTTTGGCGAGATATCCACCGGTGCCCAGAATGACCTGGAGCAGGCGACCAATCTGGCGCGAAAGATGGTCACTGAATATGGCATGAGCCAGAAGCTGGGTCCTCGTACTTTCGGCAAGCGCGAAGAACTCATTTTCCTCGGGCGGGAAATCCACGAGCAGCGGAACTACAGTGAGAAGGTGGCGGAGCTGATAGATGAAGAAGTGCACAGCCTGATTTCGGACGCTTATCAGACCGCCATGAAGATATTAACTGAGAACAAGGACAGGCTGAAGCTGGTGGCAGAACAACTTCTGAATAAAGAGACACTTGAGGAGGCGGAGTTCGAAGACCTGCTAAAACAACCGCTGCCATCTGAGCCGGAAAAAGAAGCAGTGCCGGCTCCCGGCTCTTGACCCCAGACCGAACCTGCTTTGACTGTCACACACCCCTGACTATCTTCACTTCCGCCGTTTGAGTATATATTCCGCCAGACTGACCAGCGACCGTTTTGCCGGACCATCGGCAAGAGGCTGAATAGCCAGACAGGCTCGGGAGGCAAAGTCTGCCGCCATCTCATAGCACTGGTCAATAGCTGCAGAGCCACGCACCTTTTCTATAGCTCGAGCGGTAATATCAGCGTCTTTTCGTCCTGCCACGCTGGCTATGATGTTGTCGTCGGGGTGCGATTCGATAAACAGGATGGATGGCAGGGTGGCGATGCCTTCGCTGAGGTCGGAACCCACAGGCTTGCCCAGCTCTTTCTCCTCGCCTGTGAAGTCAAGCACATCGTCTATTATCTGGAAAGCAATACCGAAATTGAGTCCATACTCCCGGAGGGCGGTGATGGTGCTTTCTGGAGATTGTGCCAGGACTGCTCCCGATTCTGCGGCGGTAGCAAAGAGGCAGGCTGTTTTAGAGCTTATCCAGTCGAAGTATTCCCGGCGGGCATTTTTGGGGTCAAAGGTTATGCCGGTCTGCCTCAGTTCTCCGGCAGAGATGGTCATCAGCGTCTCGGAAAATAGTTCCACAACTCTGAGGTTGCCGGTGCTGGCAGCCAGTCTGCCAGCTCTGGCGAAGAGGTAATCGCCCAGGAGCAGCGCTCTGTTTTCCCCCCAGGTGCGGCTAACCGTGGGCTTGCCACGGCGAAGAGACGATTTGTCCACGATGTCGTCATGGACGAGCGTGGCGGTGTGCAACAGCTCGATAGCGGTAGCCATAAGTATAAGGCGGGCGGGGTCATAGCGTTCGAATTTGCCGGCAAGCAGGGTAAGCGCCGGGCGTATCCGCTTGCCACCATCCCGCAAGGTATATGCCAGCAGTTGTGAAAGCAGCGGGAACCCTGTGGTACTTATCTCTTTCAGGCTTTGTTCGACTTTATCCAGGTCAGCCTGGATGGGCTTGTAGATATCTTCAAGATTCATCCCGACTCCGGTGTGCCCAAGCGTCTGTATTCTTCCTCGACGATGCTATCATCGAGCTTGCGGAACAACGGCTCCGGCGGTGGCAATTGTTTTCCTGTCTGTGGCATCTGCAATCTCCACCCGGATGCTTCGATGTTGCCTTCGAAGCCAAGGAGATGGTGAAGTCTGGCGGAACTGAAGGGGAGAAACGGGTAGAGCACGATTCTCAGAGCGGACAGCACTACAAGCGCGATATAAATGGCTGAAGCCGCATCCTGAGTTGATTGCTTGATGGACTTCCACGGAGACTTATCATCCAGATAGCAGTTGGCGTCTTGAGCCAACGCCATAGCTGTCTTGACCCCTTCTTTAAAGTGGCAGGCATATAATAGCCTGTCAACTTCCTTCAGTGTCTCCTGTGCCCGAGCTATTAACTCCTGGCTCTGGCTGTCGAGTTCCCCGGGCGACGGTACGGTGGCGGAAAAGTTGCGCTGGATAAAAGTCAGCACCCTGTGTGCCAGGTTGCCGTATGTGGCTACCAGTTCGTCGTTGTTGCGGCGCAGGAATTCCCGCCAGGAGAAATCGGTATCGCCGGTCTCGGGCATGTTCACCGATAGCAGATAGCGAATGGGGTCCGGGTCATACCGCTGTAGATAATCGGGTACCCACACCGCCCAGTTGCGGCTGGTGGACAGCTTCTTGCCCTCGATGGTGAGGAACTCGTTGGCTGGCACATCATAAGGCAGGTTAAGACCCCCATAGCCCATAAGCATGGCAGGCCAGATGAGCGTATGGAAGGGGATGTTGTCTTTGCCGATGAAATAGAATGTCCTGGCATCGCCTTTCCAGAACGCCTCCCAGTCATCGGGATTTCCCTGTGACTTTGCCCATTCTTTGCTCGCTGACAGGTAACCGATCACCGCCTCGAACCAGACATAAATGCGCTTGGACTCAAATCCCGGCTGTGGCACGCTCACTCCCCAGTCTATATCCCGCGTGATGGCGCGGTCCTTCAGACCGCCCTCCAGCATGCCTAAAGTAAAGTTGAGCACATTTTGTCGCCAGTGGGTCTGTGTTTTAACCCATAATTTAAGCCTGTCCTCAAAAGCACTGAGGCGGAAGAAGAAATGCTCTGAAGTCTCCCAGCGAGGGGTCGAGGAACAAAGGCGACAGCGCATATCTAGCAGGTCAGAGGGGTTCAATGTGTGTCCACACTGGTCGCACTGGTCGCCGCGGGCTTGGGGGGACTTACAGTAGGGGCATGTGCCCTCGACATAGCGGTCAGGCAAAAAACGTCGACATGTGGGGCAGTATGCCTGAGGCATGGTCGATTTATAGATATACCCCTTGTCCAGCAGTGTGAGGAATATATCATGGACAACGCGGGCATGGTTCTGTGTGCCGGTGGTGGTGAACAGGTCCCAGGAGATGCCGAGCTTTCCCCAGCTCTCCAGGAACTCCTTATGGTAGCGGGACGCTATTTCTTGAGGACTTTTCCCCTCCTGCTCGGCACGCAGGGTGATCGGCGTCCCGTGCTGGTCGCTGCCGGAGACCATGAGCACCTTACTGCCCTTCAGGCGGTGATAGCGGGCGAAGATGTCTGCCGGGAGATAGGCGCCGGCGATGTGTCCCAGATGGAGTGGACCGTTGGCATAGGGCCAGGCAACGCCGATAAAAATATGTTCCGCCAATTAGCGCCTCTCGAATTTAAAGTCCATTGCTGTCAAATTGTATCATGAAGTGGGTGGTGACTGGAAAAAGGTGAGGTATTTTTCGCTTTTTTCCTTAACATATCTGGCGTAGTCCTGCTTTATAGCGCACTGGACGCAAAGGCGTGTTAAATTTTTACCTTCTTCGAGCACCAGGTATTGCTCTCCATGTTCCATGGTACGGTGGCAGCCATCGCATTCAAGCTCGCCGATAACGATGCAGCCGCGTATCATCGTTCAGTCCCTCCAGCAATTTTTAGCCAGCTCTGGTACAGCTTTTTTCTCCGTATTCCTGTGGTGCGGGATATCTGGGATACCGCCTCTTTGGCGCTTGCTCCTTGGTGGTAAAGCTCCGATAGCTTTTGCTCGATTTCGGCACCCGGCTCTGGCTGTTCTGTTTTCCTGCCGGCGATGACCAGCGTGAACTCACCTCTGGGCTGGGCAAAGTGCTCTATCGCCTCGCTTATTCTGCCCCGAAACACCTCCTCGTGGAGCTTGGTGAGTTCGCGACAGACGGCTAATTGCCTGTCCCCTAGTATTTCCTCAAGGTCTTTGAGGCTGGCGGTGAGACGGTGGGGGGCTTCGAAAGCAACAATGGTATATGGGTGGTCAGCTACGGACTTAAGCAGACGCCGTCTTTCACCGGCTCTGGCTGGCAAAAAGCCAAGGTAGATGAAACGGTCGATCGGCAGTCCGGAGACCACCAGGGCGGTGGTCAGAGCAGAAGCGCCGGGTACCGGGACTACAGGTATGCCACGTTCGATTGCAGCCGTGATAAGCTCATAGCCTGGGTCGCTCAAGCCCGGCATGCCGGCTTCTGAGACCAGGGCGATATCTTTCTCCTTGAGCTGCTCCAGCAGGTAAGACAGCTTCGCCTTTTTATTATGCTCGTGATAGCTGGTAAGCCGCGTCTTGATATTGTAAGCGGAGAGAAGACAGCGTGTCCTGCGCGTGTCTTCAGCAGCGATCAAGTCGACCTCCTTTAACACTCGCAAAGCACGTAGAGAGATATCTTCCAGATTACCGATCGGCGTGGCTACGATGTAAAGAGACGGCACTTTTAACAGAAATAATTATAGCCCAGCGACATAAAGTAGTACAAACTTATGTGCTCGCACGATGGATAATTATTCTATTCGCCCCCTCACTCTAACTCTCTCCCCCAAGGAGAGAGGACTCTGTTCCCTCCCCATTGATGGGAGAGCTTTCCCATTTTTTCTTCTCCCTCGACCGGAGAACTCTTTTTTCTTTCCTCTCCCTCGACGGGAGAGGACTAAGGTGAGGGTGAAGAACCCTCTCACTCTAACTCCGACTCTCTCTCCAAAGGGGGAGAGAGGACATTTTCCTCTCCCCATCGTGCTTTGTCCATCAGCCGGCACGATGACAGAGGTCTGGCAAATTCAGGTCGCAGACTATTTTTATGGTGGCAGTGTGGTGCCTACTTCTTAAAACTCAGGGTATGTGCTATCTCCGAGAACAGGGCTTCGTTGTACGGGGAAAAGGCGTCAATGGTCCACACCCATGCCCGAATGCGTTTGCCATCTTTGTCCGCGGCTACGCCAAAGGACTTGATCTCGAACGCCTGATAGTTATATGTCAGTACATATTTGAAAGCCGATGTTCCGTCAGACAGGGTAGTAGGCTCGAACGAAATGACCTTGCCTTTGCTTGTATCGGGCAGACTGTTAGTCTGGGCGACAATCCAGTCGGCGTTCAGCGGCGCATTCGCATCGGCGACGCTGATACTCATTCCAGGAATGGCTGCACTCACGCCGAAAGCGGCAACCACTATCTCGTTTACGAGTTCATTGCGGGGTACCCAGTCCTTCGGGTACTGTACAGAGAAACCGTACTTGTCATTGGTATAGGTCTTGGCTTCATACGACAATTGTTTCGCCGGCGGTGTTGTCGGCTGAGTCTGCTGCGGTGGTGGAGTGGTCGGTTGTTGCGTTTGCGAAGGCGGAGCTGCTGGCTGTTCTGGTTGTCCCACCGGCGGCTTTATCGCGGTCGGTGCTTCACAGGCTACCAGTACCAAGCCTGATACAATTAATATGACCATCAGCAATACTGACAACGTTTTCATTTCAAACACAAGACCTCCTTTCACAGTACTGTGTAACCAGATATATACCACACTGTTCGCCTATATACTCACCTCCTTCCACAGCGTTTTTATTCATAACGACGGCAAGCCTGAATGGCTCAAAATATATGCGGTTACAAAAATTATACCACGTATGTCAACGTACACGATATGCTTTCTAAAGTCCCATCACCATACCAACCTTCAGCCGCGCTTTCTATGCCATTATTCTTATACGATATTGTATTTTTGCCTATGTGTGTATATAATAGTTGCGATTATCTTCTGCGTTCTCCTGATTTCTGGTGTCGAAAAGGGGGTGGGAACCGTGCTGATATGAAAAGTGGTGGTCTTTCTGGTCTTGTTCCCTGCTATGTTTTGGCGGCATTGCAAATTTATGACAGACTGAGACTCGAGTCAGGAGGAGAAAAATGTCAGACGGAAACAATTCAAAGCGCACCCACATAATAATGCTGGCGGTCGCCTTATTTTTGATCCTGGTAGGCAACCTGGTGGCATTTCTGGTACAGACCGATTTCGGCGATGTGAAGGTGCGTGATATACGTTTTGTGGGTACTGGTGGCACTGTTATGAGCGCTTTGCTCTATCAGCCCAAGACTGCCACCGCCAAAACCCCCGCTCCGGGCATTCTTGCCATACACGGCTATATCAACAGTCGTGAGATGCAGGACGGCTTCGCCATTGAGCTGGCGCGGCGTGGTTATGTGGTTCTTGCGCTCGACCAGACCGGTCATGGTTACTCCGACCCGCCTGCCTTTGCCAACGCCTTCGGTGGTATCGACGGTCTGAGCTATCTGCGCAGTCTGGACTTTGTCGACAAGGACAACATCGGGCTTGAGGGGCACTCGATGGGTGGCTGGGCTATTATATCAGCGGCGGCAGCCCTGGGTCCTACATCTTATAAGTCTATGGCGCTGGTCGGCTCTGCTCCCGGGGTGTTCTGCCCACCAGGCACCCCCAATTTCCCCAAAAACGTTGCTGTGGTCTTTTCGAAGTGGGACGAGTTCTCATTGCTCATGTGGGGAGTGCCTAAAGGCTCGGATGTAGTCCGTTCCGATAAGCTCAAGCAGTTCTTCGGCACAACAAGCGACGTGGTACCGTACAAATTCTATGGCAATATGGCGGATGGCACTGCGCGGGGACTTTATCAGCCCACGACCACGCATCCGGGTGCCCATCTGTCAACCGCTGCCATCGGCGATGTGGTCAACTGGTTTGAGATAACATTGCAGGGAGGCAAGCGCTTACCGCTCACCGACCAGATATGGTACTGGAAGGAGATAGGCAACCTGATTGCCCTGGTCGGCATGGTACTGCTGTTCTTCCCTGTGGGTGCGTTGCTATTACGGTGTGGTTTCTTCAAAGAGCTGGAGGAAGCTCCAGCCAGACCTAAATCAGCCACCGGTGCCACCTGGTGGGTATCTGCAATCATCTTCGCCATAGTACCGGCGTTGACCTGGTTCCCGTTTACTGACCTGTTCAACAAATGGAAATGGGCGGCAACTGCGGTATTTCCCCAGAATATCACTACCCAGGTGATGATATGGGGGTTGCTGGTAGCTGCTATTGCGGTTGTGCTGTTCCTGATATGGCATTTCGCGGTCAACCGCAAGGCTAAAGCCGGCGCCAGCGATTACGGTCTCTCCTGGGAAACTGGTTTTAACTGGAGGAAGCTGGGCAAGTCCTTCTTACTGGCTTTTGCCGTGGTGTTTGCTGGCTATGTGACCCTGGTGTTTTCCGCCTGGCTTTTTAACGTTGATTTCCGCTTCTGGGTATTTGCGGTAAAGCCGATGTCGCATCTCCAGTTCCAGATCCTTCTCGGTTATCTGGTGCCGTTTATCTTTATTCTTCTGGCGTTCGCCGTACCTCTGCACGGACAGCTACGCCTGAAAGGAGGAGAACTAAGCCGGGGTAAAGAGATGGCGATTAACTGGGCGCTGATGGTGGGTGGCTTTATTGTGCTGCTGCTGGTGCAGTACATGCCGCTGCTGACCGGTCATACACTGGGCTACATGACCGCAGACCCTGCTGCCGTCCCGCTGTGGAGCATCATCGCGTTCCAGTTTGTCCCGATTATGACCATCATGTCCCTGCTGTTCACCTTCTTCTACCAGAGGACGGGGCGCGTCTACACCGGGGTTTTCGCCAGCGCTCTGGCGGTGCTCTGGATTATCGTGGCTTCCCAGGCGACCCATTTCGCCCTGCCCGTGTGGTAAAGCGATAGACCAATATTAGGGGTAACAGGGGTGCTTGCGAGCACCCCTGTTACCCCTTCTCAACCGGTCTCCATGCCATACGCTAAAACAGGCCGTC
>DAOUAI010000018.1:0-2044 GCA_034433775.1 Dehalococcoidia bacterium | reverse complement strand
TATCGGCGCCCACCGCGAAGGCCAGACAGTCAATAACGATGTCTTCCCGACCGATGCCCATGGCCTCAGCCCTCTCCACTATCTTGTGGGCGATGCTTATCCTTCGCTTGGCGTCCTTGGGAATACCCTCGTCATCTTGCACCAGGCCGACTACTGCAGCGTTGTACTCCTTGACCAGCGGCAAGACCCTGCTCAACGAATGTTCCTCTCCGGTAACTGAGTTGATAAGTGGCTTGCCTTTGTAGACCTTCGTTGCTGCCTCTAAAGCCTCCGGGTTATGGCTGTCAATGCATAGAGGCACGTCCACCGTCTCCATGACGATCTGTACCGCCCGCGGGAGCAAGGTCACTTCATCAACACCGAACGTACCGACGTTGATGTCCAATATATCTGCCCCGGCCTCTACCTGCGCTACGGCCTCAGCGCGGACAATCTCAAGGTCGCCCGCTCTCAAAGCCTCAGCTAGCTTTTTCTTGCCGGCAGGGTTGATGCGCTCACCAATGAGCACTGTCGGCTGGTTACCGCCAATAACCACCTCTTTCTTAAGACTGGACACTCTGGTTTCCATCGCCTAGTTCCTTCCTTGTGCCGTCTATGATTCGGTATCTCCCCAGATAGCTTGCCTGAATAAAGGTCTGCTGGAAGCCGGGAACACTGGCTAACTCAACATATTTGACCCTGGAGACAATAGCTTGTGCCTCTGTCCGCTTGGCCAGAGACACCAGAGCTAGCTTGGCGCCCATGCCAGCCGCGTTCCCTACCTGTTGGAATCTGTTCAGGGGCAGGGCCGGCAACATGCCGATAGTCACGGCACTGGCGATATCAATGTAGGTGCCAAAGGCTCCGGCGATGATGACACGTTTGATATCTTCTTCGGTACAGTTGCACAGTTCCAGAAGAACTTGGATGCCGCTACGGATGGCTGCCTTAGCCAGCTGTAGCTCTCTCACATCTCTTTGCGTGATAGTGATGGCTGGCTTTCCCCTGCGCTCCTGCCTGCTCACCAATATGAACTCGTTCTGCCCCTGGTAGCTACGGACGCGCGGGTGGTTATTGGCTATTCTCCCATTTTCATCTATGACTTTAGCCAAATATAGCTGGGACAAAGCGTCCAGAATGCCAGAGCCACAGATGCCGATCGGGGGCGCACCGTTGATAGTCTGGTAGTGAATCACATCATTGTTAATCCGCAGACGCTCGATAGCACCGGCAGTGGCACGCATGCCATATTTGATATGGCCACCTTCGAATGCTGGACCGGAAGCGCAGGACACGGTGGTGATTTTGCCGTTAGCTATGAAGGAGATTTCGGTATTGGTTCCGATATCCAGAGCTACTGTCGGCTCTTTAGCTTGAACGACTTCTGTGGCCAGTAACATGGCCACATGGTCGGCACCTACGAAGGCAGCGATATTGGGGAGCATATAAACATAGGCCCCGGGGGCAATATTCAAGCCAATGTCACGGGCCTTGACATCTATTGCGCGGCTCACCGCCGGAACGAATGGCGACAGTGCTAGTTGTTTTACTGGCAGATTCAAGAACAAATGGTGCATGGCGGTGTTGCCGACAACCACAACTTCAGCGATTTGCTCGCGGTCAGCACCAACTTCGCGACACAGTTCGGTGCACAGGCCGTTGATGGCTTCGACCGCCAGCTTCTGTAGCTGGATGCGGTCATCAGCGGATGTCACCGCCCTGTTGATCCGGCTGATAATGTCCTCTCCGTAGCTGACCTGGGGGTTGATGGCACCTTTGGCAGCCAGAGTCCGGCCATTGCTCAGGTCCACCAGATAGCCGGCAATCTTAGTTGTCCCCAGGTCTACGGCTAATCCCAGCTCGCCTTTTGAAGGGGCAAGCGTCGCTATTACCTCGTGATGGCGGACTACTGCATGGCACTTCCAGTCCCATAACCGGACCTCTTCAGAAAAGGTACGCAGAGCAGCAATATCAACTGTGCTACACTGCAGCCCATGTTGCTGCTCCAGTGCCTGGAGCAGACGCTCGGCGTCAGCTTGCTGGGTTGCTAGGGAGGGAGCTGCTA
>DAOUAI010000017.1:0-5580 GCA_034433775.1 Dehalococcoidia bacterium | reverse complement strand
GCTCGGTCTGATCAGAAAGCTTCTGGAAAACGCGCAGGAAAACGGCGCAGACCTGATAGTGACGGTGTGCCCGTTTTGCCAGGTAAACCTCGATGCCTATCAGAGTGCAGTCAACCGGAAATTCAAGACCAACTTCCATATACCGGTGCTCTTTTTCACACAGCTTATGGGCATCGCCTTCGGGATCGACCACAAAACTCTAGGGTTACACCATAATATAGTCTCCGCCGATAAGATATTGAAGACTTTGGTAAAAGTATAAGGAGGAAATCATGGAGCCCAAGGTAGGCGTTTACATCTGTCACTGTGGCGCCAACATCGCCAGCACAGTAGATGTTGAAGCAGTGACTGAATTTGCTAAAGAACTCCCCTATGTAGCTGTAGCCCGCAATTACAAGTTCATGTGCTCGGACCCGGGACAGGAGCTGATAAAAAATGACATTAGAGAGCTGGGCTTAAACCGCATTGTGGTTGCCTCGTGCTCTCCCCGGCTGCATGAACAGACCTTCCGTAGAGCAGTTAGTGAAGCAGGCTTAAATCCTTGTCTTTTCGAGATGGCAAACATTCGGGAACAATGTTCCTGGGTACACGAAGACAAAGCACAGGCAACCGAGAAGGCTAAGGCACTGGTCAGCGCTGCAGTTAAGCGGGTTCTTCACCATGTACCACTGGAGACGAAGGTAGTACCTGTCAACCCACATACCCTCGTGGTTGGAGCCGGTATAGCTGGTATCCAAGCCGCACTGGAAATCGCCGATGCAGGATGCAAAGTCTATCTGGTAGAACGGGAACCCTCCATCGGCGGTCATATGGCGCAGCTTGATAAGACCTTTCCCACGTTAGACTGTTCTGCCTGAATACTGACCCCGAAGATGGCCTCGGCGGGGTCACACAAAAACATCGAACTCCTGACTTACAGCGAAGTAATGGAGGTCTCAGGCTACGTCGGCAACTTCAAAGTTAAAATAAAGAAGAAACCGCGCTACGTCGACGAGACTAAATGCACCGGCTGCGGTACCTGCCAGGAGAAATGCCCTTTTAAGGTAGACAACGAATTTGATGTAGGGCTGGGCAAGAGGAAAGCAATCTATACACCCTTCCCCCAAGCAGTACCTAATGTCCCCGTTATAGATCGAGAGCATTGCACCTATTTCTTGAAGGGTAAGTGTCGCGCCTGTGAAAGGTTCTGTGAAGTCAAAGCCATTGACTTCGAATAAACCGAGCAGATTCTGGAGCTAGAAGTCGGCTGTATAATAGTCACTACAGGCTTCGACTCATTCGATCCCACACCAATGACACAATTTGGCTACGGGAGATACGATAACGTCATTACCAGCCTCCAGTTTGAAAGGATGACCAATGCTTCAGGTCCCACCGGTGGCAAAATTGTGCTTAAGGACGGCACCGAACCTAAAAGCGTTGCCATCCTGCATTGCATTGGCAGTCGCGACATAAATTACCACGAATACTGCTCGCGTGTCTGCTGCATGCATTCGCTCAAATTTGCCCATATAATAAGAGAAAAAATCCCCGATGCCACGATTTATGACCTCTACATCGACCTCCGCTGCTTCGGCAAAGGCTACGAAGAGTTCTACAACCGCCTTCAAGAGGAAGGGGTCAACTTCATCCGGGGACGCGCCGGAGAGGTCACCGACATCGCTGAAACACCTGAAGAACAGGGAAAGCTTATCGTCGTTTGCGAAGACACTCTTATCAGCCGGCAGCGGCGTCTACCAGTGGATATGGTAATTCTGAGCGTAGCCCTAGAGCCCAGAGCAGACGTAGCCGAAACAGCTAAGCTGTTCTCTATAAGCCGTAGCCACGATGGTTTCTTTCTCGAAAAGCACCCCAAGCTCGATCCAGTAGCTACCACCACAGAAGGCGTGCTTATCGCCGGCTGCTGCCAGGGTCCCAAAGATATACCTGACACAGTTGCCCAGGCTTCAGCGGCTGCCGCCCGTGCTATGGCGATCATCGCCAAGGGTAGCGTTGAAATTGAACCCACCACGGCTTTCGTGGATGAAAAACTGTGCTCAGGATGCAAGACCTGTATCTCCGTCTGCCCCTACAATGCCATTTCCTTCGACGAAGGCAAGAAGGTCTCAGTTATAAATGAAGCTATGTGCAAAGGCTGTAGCACCTGCGCCGCCACCTGTCCCAGCGGTGCCATTACTGCCAGACATTTCACCACCGAACAAATCATGTCAGAGTTGAAGGGAGTCCTGATATGAGCTTCGAACCTAAAATAGTGGGCTTTATGTGCAACTGGTGTGCTTACGCTGCCGCTGACCTTGCTGGTACATCACGAAAGAAATATGCCCCCAACGTTCGAGTAGTCCGTGTCATGTGCAGCGGACGCGTCGAGCCAACGCTCATAGTCAAGGCGTTTGAGCTGGGTGCAGACGGCGTCTTGGTCTGCGGCTGACATCCAGGAGAGTGCCATTACCTGGAAGGTAATGTAAAAGAGGCTCGACGAATCCCACTGCTGAAGAAATTGCTGACACAGTTCGGCATAGAGGAGCAACGGCTGAGACTTGATTGGGTATCAGCTTCAGAAGCTGACCGTTTCGCCACAATCGTAGATGAAATGACCGAGGAGATACGAAAACTAGGACCACTGAACCTCAGCCGACATACCAAATAATAAACACCCTACTTTCGTCCACAATACGTTTGGGGATAGGTCATTTTTAGCTCTTGCATCCCCAACCTCTTGCAACAACCCCAAAAGATGCTCTATAATCTGTGCGGCTTTCTAATGGCCAGTTAGAGAGCCAAATTCAGAAAGGAAGGGTGCTATGGAAGTAGAACTATTAACACCATCCAAAGAGACCACTGATATTATCCTCGAAGAAGGCGGTGACGCCCTTAAGTCGTGTTTCCAATGCGGACTATGCACTGGCGTCTGCCCCTGGAACAAGCTCACTGCCTTCTCTCTTCGTAAGTTGATCCACAAGAGCCAGCTCGGCATGGTTGACTTCGAAGATGAGGAGGTGTGGAGATGCGTTGCCTGTAATGCATGTGTACAGCGATGCCCACGAGATGTACAGATCCCCGTGCTTATGCGTGCCATCCGTCGCGTTATCACGGAAGTCGGTACAGGCGTCGTACCACATTCCCTACGCATATCTGAAAAGAACATCTCCGCTGTAGGCAATCCTTTAGGAGAACCGCCAGAGAAACGCATGGACTGGGCAAAAGATCTCGGTGTCAAGACATTTACCAAAGGCACCGAAATCCTCTACTTCCCCTGCTGCTATCAGGCATACGATCCACCGACAAGAAGAGCTGCAGTAGCCGCAGTCAATATCCTGAAACAGGTTAAAGCCGACTTTGGTATTCCAGACAACAGCGTGGTCTGCTGTGGCGAAAGTATTCGCAAAGCAGGTGCCGAAAGCCTGTTCCGCAAACTCGCCGAGACCAACATAAAGATATTCAATGAGCTTGGCGTAAAGAAAATTTTAGTTACCTCGCCACACTGCTATCACACCTTCAAAGATGAATACCCTGAATTCGGCGGAAAATACGAGGTCATTCATCTTTCGCAATACCTGGACCAGCTAATTAAACAGGGAAAGCTGAAGTTCTCTAAACCATTGGTCAAAAAAGTGACCTACCACGATTCCTGCTGCCTTGGTAGATACCAGGGCATCTATGAGGAACACAGGCGGATATTGTCCAGCATCCCTGGCACTGAATTTGAAGAAATGCGTGATAATCGTGAATACTCTTTGTGTTGTGGCGGCTGTGCCGGCAGGCTGTGGATGGAGACAAAGAAAGGTGAAAGGTTTTCCGAACTGAGGCTAGAGCAAGTGGCTGAAGTTGGAGCAGAGATACTGACGGTAAGCTGCCCTTATTGTATGGCAAACTTCAATGATGCTGTGCTCACCACAGGCAAGAGCGAAACGATAGAAGTAAAAGACCTCGCTGAACTTGTCTCGGAGGCCCTATAATGAAGTCGCAGCAAGGCAAAGGAGGAAACACAATGGAGAAGGCAAAGATAGGTGTGTACGTTTGCCATTGTGGCTCTAATATAGCCGGGACCGTCGATGTCCAACGAGTAGTGGAATTCGCTAAAACACTGGACTCGGTAGTAATAGCGCGTGAATATAAATTCATGTGCTCGGATCCCGGGCAAAATATGATAAAAGAGGATATTAAAAAACTAGGACTTAACCGGGTGGTGGTTGCTTCCTGTTCACCATTACTTCACGAGCCCACTTTCCGGCATGCTGTACAGGAAGCTGGCTTAAACCCATACCTCTTCGAAATGGCAAATATCCGGGAGCACTGCTCCTGGACCACTGAAGACCATGATAAAGCCACAGAAAAGGCAAAAGCACTGGTAAGCGCAGCGGTAACGAGAGTCCGCTATCACCAGCCACTAGAGACAAAATACGTCCCGGTAAATCCAGCCACTCTTATCGTGGGTGGCGGTATTGCTGGAATTCAGGCTGCACTGGAGATCGCCGACGCTGGACACAAAGTATATCTGGTGGAAAAAGAGCCGAGCATCGGCGGGCACATGATCCAGTTCGATAAGACCTTTCCTACGCTCGATTGTTCTGCCTGTATCCTCACACCAAAGATGACATCAGCCGGTTCCCACCCCAACATCGAACTGATGACATACAGCGAGGTCGAAGATGTTTCTGGTTTCATCGGCAACTTCAAAGTCAAAGTCCTCAAGAAAGCCCGCTTCGTTGACGAGGAAAAATGCAATGGCTGCGGGGTTTGTATGGAAAAATGCCCATGGAAAGCACCCAGCGAATTTGATCTCGGTCTGGGGGAGCGCAAGGCTATCTATACACCATTCCCACAGGCAGTCCCCAATATCCCAGTGATAGACAAAGAGCATTGCGCCTATTTCCTGAGAGGCAAGTGCCGTGCCTGCGAGAAGTTCTGCGAACGAGGTGCAATCGACTTCGAGCAGCAAGACAAGATCGTTGAAGTCGAAGTCGGCAACATAATTATCGCCACGGGTTACGATCCCTTCGACCCCACACCGATAGTCAAATACGGTTATGGGCGCTTCCCCAATGTCTACACCGCTCTGGAGTTCGAAAGACTGTGCAACGCTGCTGGTCCAACAGGTGGTAAAATAGTCCTGCGGGACGGCTCAGAGCCCAATAGCGTCGCTATCATCCATTGTGTTGGTAGCCGAGACGAAAATTATCATCGCTACTGCTCCAGAGTATGCTGTATGTACGCCCTTAAATATTCACACCTTATTAAAGAGAAGACAAACGCCGACGTCTACCAGATGTATATCGATATGCGCTGCTTCGGCAAGGGCTATGAGGAGTTCTATGAAAGATTGTCAAAGGAGGGCGTAAAATTCATTCGTGGCAAGGTAGCCGAAGTCACTGATAGAGCATTGACCAATGAAGAAAAGGGGAAACTCATCGTCTGCGGCGAGGACACCTTGCTGGGACAAGTCATCCGTGTGCCCGTGGATATGGTCATACTTTGCATCGCACTTGAGCCACGTGCAAATGCTAAGCAAGTAGCACAGCTGTTCCGCATCAGTCAGGGTGCTGACGGTTTCTTTATCGAAAGACATCCTAAGTTAGACCC
>DAOUAI010000016.1:0-15101 GCA_034433775.1 Dehalococcoidia bacterium | reverse complement strand
TACCGGTAAGTGGAAGCTACGCCGCGTCTAGCAGCGCTCCCGTCCTGGCGTTCAAGAAGCTGAAGCTGGGATAAGGTCACCCTTCACCTTAATCCTCTCCCCTCAAGGGAGGAAAAAAATGAAGCCCCTCCCCCATCAGAGGAGAAAATATAGAAGATCCTTCCCCTTGCGAGATAGTCATCTTTTTATTATCCCTCTCCCTTGCGTGAGAGGCTAGATGAAGACAGGTGTCGCTGGTCTGCCAGACGAGCACACTCTATTGACAAACGATGGACTCAGATATAGAATAGCCTCTGCTCAACCGATTAAGAAGTGCTCGTGCTGAGACCGGCGACTGCAATACCGCAGTCGCATACAGAGATGATAGAAGTGACCTTTCATCTAACCGCCTTCAGGAGTTATCCTTGCTATTAAAATTCTCCCTGTTTGCACTGGCGTCCTTCGCCCTCACCTTCGCTATAGCCATGCTGGTGGCGGCGATAATTAAAGGGATTGGACTCATCGTGCAGAAAAGAGGAGGAGATGCCCCTTCTTGAGTTCTTTCAGGGAATTTACACCTTTTTCCTGTTGGCACCGCATGTCGCCGCAGCGAGGTTGTTTCTCATAGCCCTTGGAGGCTTGTTTACCTACCTTGGCTACAAGAAGACCCTGGAGCCGATATTGATGGTCCCCATGGGCATTGGCATGCTCAGCGTCAATGGTGGGCTGATGGTGTATGAAGCGGGAAATATCGGTACGCTGTTCTTGAACCCCATGGTGAGCAACTTTGAAGAACTGATGCAAATTTTACAGATCGATTTCCTCCAGCCCATCTACACATTCACCTTCAGCAACGGGCTTATCGCCTGTCTGATTTTCATGGGCATCGGTGCCATGACGGAAATAGACTACCTTTTAGCCAAACCATTCATGAGCTTTTTCATCGCCGCCTGTGCTGAACTGGGGACGATCCTGGCACTGCCCATTGGCATAGCCATGGGACTGCTGCCCAACGAGGCAGCGGCAGTAGCTCTCGTCGGTGGCGCCGATGGTCCCATGGTGCTCTTCGGCTCCCTTATGATGGCGAAGGAACTTTTTGTCCCCATAACTGTAGTCGCCTATGTCTACCTTAGCATCTGCTATGGAGGTTTCCCGTTCCTGGCGAAAATCGTGCCTAAAAAGCTGCGCGGTGTAGAGATGGACTGGCGCAACATACCGAAGGTCTCCAGAGGCGCCAAATTCGCCTTTGCAGTCACAGCTTGTGGTCTTCTGTGCCTGCTCTTCCCCGTAGCGGCACCCCTGTTTGCCTCTTTCTTCATTGGTCTGGCGGTTAAAGAAGCGGGCGTAGAGAGGTATGTGGAGTTCCTCACCGGTCCCCTTCTTTATGGGGCAACGTTCTTCCTTGGCTTTATTCTGGGGGCACTGCTCGGCGTGGATGTTATCCTCAACCCCAAAGTGCTTCTGCTATTGGTACTGGGCATGCTAGCGCTGGTGCTCTCGGGCGTGGGTGGGCTTGTTGGGGGGCTGATATACCATAAGATAAGCAAAGAACCATTCAACCCGTTAATTGGCATCGCCGGTGTGTCCTGCGTCCCAACAACTGCAAAGGTAGCCCAGAAATGCGCCGTTGAAGCCAATAAACGGGCGATGATCCTGCCCTTCGCCATGGGTCCCTGCGTAGCCGGTGTGGTGACCACCGCTATAATCGCCGGGCTGTACATGACCGGCATCCCCCTCCTTCATTAGCCTATACTTATAAAGCCAGAATATACCCCAGAGCATAGTAATTGGTATAATTGACCAGAAGTTACGCCCAAGTTCCAATTCAAACAGGACAAGGAGGTCTGGCATGACAGAGTGGATTGAATACCCGGGTGGCGTTTACAAGAAAAAGTCAGACTTGTATCAGGAACTTAAAGAAAGGCGCGATAAGGTCATGCAGATGGGAGACCCGCAGGTACTGCAGAGGCGCCGTCAGGCGGGTCAACTCAATGCCAGAGAAAGGCTGGAGCGTCTCTTTGATAATGGTGAATATCTGGAGATAGGCATGCATGTCAAGCACCGGACTACCCACTTCGGCATGGACAAAGCACAGATACCCGCCGAAGGGGTCATCACCGCCTTCGGCAGGGTAAACGGCAGGTGGGTGGCTGCCTTCTCCGAGGACTTTTCCTCCATGGCTGGCACATTTGGCGAGTACCATGGTAAAAAGGAAGCCTATGCCATTCAATTCGCCATGGAGAAAGGTATTCCTTTCATTGGTATGAATGATTCTGGGGGCGCCCGACTTCAGGAGGGCATGGACACGCTGGAAGCATATGGCTGGCTATTCCGCACGCAGACTCAAGCCTCGGGCGTGATACCCCAGATAGCCCTGCTCCTGGGACCCTGCCTCGGCGGTCAGGCTTACCATCCGGTGATGCAGGACTTCGTCATCCAGGCAAAGAATACGGGCTTTATGGGCATCGCCGGACCTGCCTTCGTCAAGACGCAGATCGGGGAGGAGATAACTTTGGAGGAGCTTTCGGGCTGGAGGGCGCACGCCGTCAAATCAGGGCAAAGTCACGTGGTAGCTGAAGATGAAAAAGACGCCATAGAAAAGGCGAAGGAGTTGCTCTCCTTTCTGCCCTCAAGCAATAAAGAGAGGCCGCCGCGAAAGAAGGCTGAAGACACACCCGACCGCACCATCCCAGAACTCGATGACCTGCTCCCAGACGAGCCATTCAAGCCATTCGATATGAAAAAGGTGATAACCGCCGTCGTGGACGATGGCTATTTCTTTGAAATACTCGGCTTGTACGCCAAAAACCTCATCACCGGCTTTGCCCGCTTCAACGGACGACCGGTGGGCATAGTGGCTAACCAGCCAATGGAGGCTGCCGGTGTACTCGATATCAATGCCGCTGACAAGGGTGCCAGGTTCATCAGGTTCTGCGATTTATTCAATATACCACTGGTGACACTTGTCGACTGCCCCGGCTATATCATCGGCTCCCGAGCCGACTGGGCTGGGATTCTGCGTCACGGCGCTAAACTGCTTTTTGCCTGGTCCGATGCCACTGTGCCCCTCATCTCCATCATCGTCAGGAAGTCATATGCCGGTGCCCACTATGGGATGCTAGATAAAAGCATCGGTGCCGATTTCGTCTTCGCCTGGCCCACAGCCCGCATCACCATCGTCGGTGCCGATACCGCTGCCAGCGTCATCTTCGCCCGCGAGATCAGAGAGTCAGATAACCCCGCGGAGACAAGTAGGAAAAGGATCAGGGAATACAGCGAGATCTACGAGAACCCTTATATCTCCGCCGAACGGGGCTACACTGACGACATCATAATGCCCCGCGACACCAGAAAATACATCAATCGCGCTCTAGACTTACTGGAAAACAAGTCCGTCACCCCGGGCACCTGCCCGTGGAAGGTATGGAGAAAATATTCCAACATCAATCTGTGAAAGCCAGACAATGACCAAATTGCAACAGGAGGATAGACAACGATGGCTCAAGAGACCGTCATGGCGCCCCTGGCGGGGAAAGTGCTCAAGGTACATGTTAAAGTCGGGGACAAGGTAAACGAAGGCGATGAGGTCTGTACCCTGGAATCGATGAAGATGGAAAATACTTTATATGCACCGGTCTCAGGAACGGTAACCGAGATGAAGGTGTCGGCAGGGCAGTTCGTTCAAGCCGGAGACACTATCGCTGTTATCGAGTATTAGGGGTATATGTAAGTACAATGCTTAAAGGAGGAAAGTTATGGATTTCGGTGGTTTCTGTACCGGCTTACCAGCGGTAACCTGGCTCACCCTGCTGGCAGTGGTGTGGACCATGCCCTGGAAAGGCGTGGCTCTGTGGCGGGCTGCGGGCAACAAACACCTGTGGTGGTTTATCGCCATATTCATTCTAAACACGCTGGCGATTTTGGAGATCATCTATATCTTCGCCTTCAGCCGCAAGAGACCAGCGGTTTCCTGACGGCCGGGAAGCTGAGCAGCGGCGCTGTGGACAGATACGCCGTCACTCTGCTATACTCATTAAGCTTATGAGACTGAAGCTGTGGTTTCTTGAGACCAGACCTCAGTTCTTGCTTCTTTCAGTGGTGCTCGCCTTTTTGGGCACCTGCATCGCCTGGTATGACGGTGTCTTCCATCCGGGGCATGCCGTGCTCACCTTTTTTGGTCTGCTCCTCTGTCATATCAGCGTGAATGTGCTTAATGACTATTATGACTACCGGAGCGGCATTGACCTCAGAACGCAGCGCACCCCCTTTAGCGGTGGCAGCGGTTTTCTACCCACCGCCACCCTCCAGCCCGAGCCTACCCTGTGGTTCGGTCTCACCAGCTTCCTCCTTGCCGTCCCTATCGGTATCTACTTCGTGCTCGCCAAGGGCTGGCTATTATTGCCTTTACTGGTCATCGGCGCTATCTGTATACTGGCGTACACACCATTGTTGACCAAAATTGGTTATCCAGAATGGGCACCGGGTGTGGGGTTAGGTACCTTGCCTGTTTTGGGCGCTTATTTCGTCCAGACCGGTGAATACACCCTCCCGGCGCTTTTTGCCTCCATCCCTTCCGGAATACTTGTTTGCAACCTGCTGTTGCTTAACGAGTTTCCCGATATCGAAGCCGACAAAAGCGGCGGCAGGAAGACTATGCCCATACTCCTTGGTGGCAAAAGGGCTGCCCTGGTCTACTCCGTGCTCACTGGCATGGTCTACCTCTGGACGGTAATCGGCGTGGTTGCCGGACTCATGCCCGTTTTCACTTTAATCGCCCTGCTCACCATTCCCTTTGCCATAAAAGCCATACAGGGGGCGCTGAGTTATAGTGATCCCAGCAAGCTGATGCCCGGGCTGGCAAACAACGTGCTCGTTGTGCTCTTGACCCAGCTACTCCTTGGCATCGGCTATATAATGGCAGGAATCTTCACTTAGTCATGCCCACAGACCTTATTCTCCTCCATGCCCCGAGCGTTTACGACTTCCGCCAAAAGCCCATCCTCTACGGACCGGTCAGCGACCTTATCCCCCCTTCCCCAGTGTTTGAAATGTACCCCATCGGGCTCACCAGCATCGCCGAATATTTGGAGCGTGCCGGCTACCGGGTGCGCATCATTAACCTCGCCGTACGCATGATGCGTGACAAAAACTTCGATGCTGAAGCATTCATTAAAAAACTGCAGGCTCCCATCTTCGGCATAGACCTCCACTGGATGGTGCACTGCCATGGCTCAGTGGAAATAGCTGGACTGGTGAAAAAACACCACCCTCACTCGAAAGTGATATTCGGCGGCTTTTCCTCCACTTATTTCTATCGCGAACTGCTCCAGCGTCCTGAAATAGACTTTGTCCTCCGAGGCGACTCCACCGAACAGCCCTTCCTCAAACTTATGGACTGCCTTAAGAACGGCGGTGACCTGAGCCAGATACCCAATCTGGCGTGGAAGGACAGTAGCAGCAACATTCACGAAAACCCCTTCTGTCATGTGCCCGATGAAATCGAAGATGTTATGGTCGACCATTATGGCTATGTCGTCCGCTCGGTTATCAGGAACCGCGACCTTATCAGCTATACCCCGGTAAGCGACTGGTTGCGTTACCCAATCACTGCGGTGATCACCTGCCGCGGTTGCAACCAGAACTGCATTATCTGCGGCGGTTCTCAGACCACCTTCCGCAACTGCTACCAGCGTCCCAGACCGGTGTTCCGTTCCCCCGAAGCGGTCATCCGCGACATCCAGCACATCTCTCGTTTCAGCAATGGTCCCATCTTTATTCTCGGTGACCTGCGCGAGCCGGGCGATGGCTATGCTGATAAGGTGTTCCAGTTGCTGGAAAAGGCACGACCCAAAAATCGCTTTATCCTCGAGCTGTTCTTCCCTGCCTCTAAAGACTTCATGTTCAGGATGAGTCAGGCCTGTCCTGGCTTCTATCTGGAAATATCGCCGGAATCGCATGATCCAGATATAAGGCACACCATTGGTAGGTCCTACTCCACTGAAGAGATGGAGGAGACTATAGCGTATGCGCTGGAGCTGGGCTGCAGTCGTGTCGACGTCTTCTTCATGATAGGCTTGCCCAAACAAAGTCTGCAGTCGGTGATGGACACCATTTATTACTGTGACCACCTGCTGAGCAAGTTCAATGGCGATAAGCGGCTGTCGCTATTTATCTCTCCCTTGGCGCCATTTCTCGACCCTGGCAGCATCGCCTTTGAATCGCCGGAGCGCTTCGGCTATGCCGTCCTTTTCCGCTCACTCGAAGAGCATCGCCGTGCCATCGCTTCCCCAAGCTGGAAATATTCGCTGAACTACCACACACAGTGGCTTTCTCAAGACCAGCTTGTGGACATTTCCTACGAGGCTATCCGTCGCCTCAACCGACTCAGGCTGAAATACCAAATGGTACCCCGGGGACTGGCAGACATCGCGGAGCAGCGCCTTAACGCTGCACAGGACATGGTGCACCGTCTTGACGAGCTGCTGGCAGAAGGTGATTATGAGGCAATAGAGCGGTTAAAGCCCGAAATAGACCGCATCAATGCCTTCCCTGTGCCCGAGAAAATTCAGCTTGAGGTGCCACCCTCAGCGATTAAAATTAAGCCCTTCCGCGCTTTGTGGTATGCTTTAACCGGACGCTAGAACCCCTCTAGCAGGCTTTAAGAATATGGCGAAGCAAAGGCTGGACAATTTGCTTGTTGCCAGGGGGCTAGTTGATAGCCGCAACCAGGCACAAGGTCTCATTTTGGCGGGAAAGGTAACCGTGTCTGGCAAGCGGGTCACCAAGCCTGGCACATTGGTGACTGAAGATGCCATTATTGAGCTGGAGGAAAGGCTTCCCTTTGTGAGCCGCGGTGGCATCAAGCTGTCTTACGCTTTAGACGAGTTCAAAATCGATGTCGCCTCTCTGGTAGCTATGGACGTGGGTGCCTCTACTGGCGGCTTCACCGACTGCCTTCTTCAGCGCGGCGCAAGTAAAGTGTACTCCATAGATGTCGGCTATGGACAGCTGGACTACAGGCTGAGGACCGACCCCAGAGTGGTGGTCATGGAGCGGGTCAATGCCCACCACCCCTTTTCCTTGCCGGAAAAGGTCAATATGGCAACTATAGATGTCTCCTTCATCTCGGTGACCAAGATCATCCCTAACGTTGTCGAGCACCTTACTACACCGGGATACCTCGTCATCCTGCTGAAGCCGCAGTTCGAGGCGAGGCGTGATGAGGTAGGCAAAGGCGGCATTATCAAAGACCCCCAGGTCCACGCCAGAGTACTCGGTAGGTTCATCCACTGGGCAGTGGAGGAGAGTTTTAGGCTGCTCGGACTTGTCCCCTCGCCGATACCGGGCGCCGAGGGCAACAGAGAGTTCTTCCTGCTGCTTCGTCCCCGGCAATTAACGCTGTGCCCTCAACCGTCCAAAAAATGGAAACGAGGTGAATAGATGAGAAAGGAAATCTCCCTAAAAGTAGACGGGCTTTCGCTGCCGGGAGAGGTCTACTTCCCTGAAGGCACAGCGCCTCCCTATCCAGCGCTCTGCCTGTGTCATGGTATCCCCTCCGGCGCTCCTCAGAACCCCGCCGATAGCGGCTATCCCGGGCTTGCCCGGCGATTTTCCACTGCTGGTCTCCTCACGCTCATCTTCAACTTCCGCGGCTGCGGTGAAGCAGAGGGAAATATCGACATGTCCGGCTGGACACGTGACCTCAAGGCTGCCCTTGACTATCTGGTAACATTCAGGGGGACCGATATTTCCCGCCTCTTCCTCCTCGGCTCCAGCGCTGGTGCTGCTGTCAGCGTCTATGTTGCTGCTACTGATCCCAGAGTGGCGGGTGTAATCACCTTTGCCTGTCCTGCTGAGTTTGGCTTTCTTACTGATGGTGAACGGGCAAAGGCACTCGTGGAGCGCTTCCGCAGCATTGGCCTAATAAAGGATGCTGACTTCCCGCCATCCCTCGATAAATGGCTGAGGGGCTTCAGGGAGGTTTCACCTATCCGCTTTGTAGATAAAATCTCACCTCGCCCTCTATTGCTCGTACATGGCGAAAAAGATGACCTCGTCCCCGTGGAACACGCCCGGCGACTCTATCAAAGTGCTGGTGAGCCCAAAAAATTGCTCCTCCTCCCCGATGCCGGTCACCGGCTCCGCTTCGACGAAAGAGCAATCACCGCTGCCCTCGATTGGCTGCTCAAGCAATCCCACCCAAGGGAATAACCCTTCCCAAAAGGACTAGAAAGACCTGTGAGTCCGTTCAAATAGACGGGTGAGCAACCTATTGACAACTTCTCCATTTAGACATACTATTGTGGGCAGGACTTTCGCCTTATTTTAGATAGTCAGAACGACGGGAGGACGAGATGTATTGTCGGAACTGTGGAAGAGAGCTAGCTGAGCAAGCAGTATTCTGTCCCAGCTGTGGTGCCGCTCCTACCAGCGGCAATAAGTTCTGCCAGAACTGTGGTCAACCTACCGACCCCGTTGCCGAGGTGTGCGTTAAATGCGGCGTAAGGCTTATCACAGGCGGCGAGAAATCGAAGCTCATTGCCGGGCTGCTGGGTATATTCGTCGGCGGACTCGGTGTCCATCGCTTTTACCTCGGATACGTGGGCATCGGCGTTGCCCAGATATTCGCCACCCTGCTCACCTTCGGCGTCGGCGCTCTCTGGGGGTTTATCGAGGGCATCCTCATCCTCACTGGCGGCGGCATCAAAAAGGATGCCAAGGGCAGACCGCTGAGAGAGGTCTAGCCAAGCCTCACTCCTGCTCTCTAAGTCGCTTCAGTTCTTCATCCAGCCTGTCAACCGCAGGCTCTTTATAAATAACGCCTCTGGCAAATAACCTTTTTATCTCAGCATCGCTGTAGCCTAAGATACGGGACAAAATCTCACCGCTGTGCTCACCGATAAGCGGTGCATGCCCCATCACCCGACCGGGCGTCTCAGACATCCTGAAGGGACTGCCATAAATTTCAATCTCACCGACGAAGGGCTGCTTTAGTTTGACCAGCATCTCCCGGTCACGAATATAGGGGGCATCCACCACCTCAGCAAAAGTCCTCACCCTCATGGCAGGGATACCAGCTTTCCGAAGCAGGTCCTCCACCTGCTGTACGGAATCGAATCTGGCTACCCACTCTTCCAGCGTCCTGTGAATGAACGGGGCGTTCTGGTAGGTGAGCCTGACGGCAAGGTCATTGGTCCTGGGGTCGGTCAACAGCCATTCATATCCTTCACCCATTACCCTGACCAGCTTCTCCCACAGGACATCGCTGAGCGCCGCAATAGCGATGAGACCATCGCGTCCTTTATATAGACCATAAGGAGCATAAGCCGCCGACCAGCGCGTATTGGGCACCGCAGGCACAGTCCGACCACTGAACAGATAACCCGGTCCATTGTTCTCATTCAGATGGAACAGGCAATCGGTCATAGAAAGATCGATATTCTGCCCCCGCCCCGTCTTCTCTCGATAGTACAGGGCAGCCAGGATGGCTGTGGTGGCATGGAGCGCCGCATTGCAATCACCAACAGCTACAGGCGCCGGTGTCGGTGGGTCGGTCTGCCCGCACCAGGAGCTGGCCACCTGCGCAATCAGGTCGAAACCGGGCTCACTGGCATAGGAGCCGTAATGACCAAAACACGAGATTGTGCAGTAGATGATCCCGGGGTTAATTCTCCTGACCGCCGCATAGCCGAGCCCGAGCGCTTTCATCGCACCGGGCGCCATGTTGGAAATCATGATATCTGACACCCTGACTAATTCCCGGACAATCTTCAGCCCTTCCTTTGTTTTGATGTCAATCGATAGGCTCTTCTTGCCACGATTCAGGAAAACATGGTAGCTACTCTGCTTAACGCCGTTGCGCTCCATGACCAGAGAATAGCGCCTTTCAAGTGCACCGTTGCCCTGTGGTTCCACCTTTATCACCTCAGCCCCCATATCAACCAGTTGCCTGGTGGCAAAAGGTCCAGCGTACACCCAGGTGAAATCAAGCACCCTTAGCCCTTTCAGCGCACTTTGCTTTCTTGTAGCCATGCTCTTTTTCCCCTTTCGCCTTGTTGCGCAGTGAAGCGGGCTTGCGTTACCTCAAGCCCTGCTGCAATATACTCCAGCAGGTATATCTGCCGAATTATCTACCTTTGAAGCGGGGCTCCCGCTTTTCAATGAAAGCCCTGATCGCCTCCTGTCTATCCTCGCTCAGCTCCTGTGGCAACACAAAGCTTACATATTCCCTTTCCGCCTTCCGACTCGCCCTCTCCGTCCCGGTATAATACCCGTATTTGACCGACTTTATATACAGTGGCGGCACCCCCTTCAATAGCTCAGCCCAGCGGACTGCTTCATCCATAAGCTCAGCATCAGGCACGACCGCATTGACCAGTCCCACTTCATAAGCTCTCCGGGCAGTCATCATTCTGCCGCCTTTCCAGGACAGCAGCATGAATTCCAAAGCTATCTTGAACGGCATATAAGGCACGTACTGTGGCGGTATCTGGGCGACGCCAGCCTTTCCCTCGGGATACCCGAAAACGGCATTATCCGCCGCAATTGTGATATCACAGCCGGTAACGGCTATTATGTAGCCCTGCCCCAGGCAGTAGCCCCGGACAGCGGCGACGACGGGCTTAAACAGCGATATGCCGTTTGGCGGATATGCCTCGTGGTACTGCCACGGCTTGGCGGTCTTCCTGTCCTCATCGGTGAGGTCAACCCCCACCGAAAAGTCCTTTCCCTTTCCACTCAGGATACATACCCTTGCCTCGGAGTCGTTCTCAAAACGCTGCCAGGCATCCCTCAGGGCAAAGCTCATCTCCACATTGAAGGCATTCAGCTTCTCCGGGCGATTTAGAGTAATATAGGCGATCTCATCGCGAACCTCATACAGAACACTGGACCTATCCATCGCAGACACCTCCCTTTTACTACCGCTTACCCATGTTTGTGTGACGGCGGGACTATTTTACCTGCCGGCAGTCCAGACCGCAAAGGCTCTGTACCCGTCCAGTAGACTAGAGGCACATGTCATTATCGTTTCAGGACAGAAAACGGCTGAGTAGCCCCCTCACCTAGCCTCTCCCGCGGAGGGGAGAGGGATAAAAAGTAGTCCTCTCCTGCAAGGGGAGAGAGGACTCCCCCTCACTCTAACTCTCTCCCGCAGAGGGGAGAGAGGACGTTTCCTCTCCCTTGACGGAAAGGTATTTCATTTTCTCTTCCTCATCTCTTCCCTTAAATAAGGTGTTTCAGCCTCTTTCGCCTCTCACCTTGATGGGAAGTACTTTAATCTCTTTTCCTCTCCCTTGACGGGAGAGGATGAAGGTGAGGGTGAGAATCGGAGAGATAAGACAACGAGTGCCTGCACAAAAATACTCCGTGTGCCCAAGCAGGACAAGTTAAAAATTTCCCGCCGAAAAAATTTGACTGTGTAAACGCTGCGGCCGGGGCTAAGCTATAAGAAAGCACAAACAGGATCGCTCTCAGCCCCGGCCGCAGTTGTCCACCTTGCCTGTTTTATAAACTCTCTTTTTGTTCTTACCGGCTAATTTGGCAACCCCCTCTACAGCAAGGGAGACATTTTCTATCGCCCCAGTATAGAACTCTTCAGCTCCTGGTCTATCCACACATATTTGGCGAAATTGAAAGTATTATAGTAGCCGAGACCTGCCTCGCCACTGTAATTCTTGACCCAGGGCCACCAGAACCGGTAGTAACGCTGTCCCGGAAGTGGCAGAGCATAGCACTGCTCGAACAAGTATGGCAGCATTTCTGCGTGTATTTTATCTACCGCAGCCTCGTCCGGATATGCCGCCAGCATCTCCTCCCGCGCCTTATTAAGCACCGGGTCATCTACCAGGCTCAGGTTAAACATCCCGGTACCGGTGTAGTTTACCCCCTTGAAATAAGCGCCGACGCCGGCACCGGTCCACATAGCCATGTCCTCATAGTTTCGCCTGATAACCAGAGGGAGCAATGCTGCGTAGTCTTTGGGGTCAAGTATCAGTTCGACACCAACCTTGGACCATGAGTCCTTTACCATCTGCAGCATGTCTGAATAGAGGCGCTGATTGTAGAAGACTATCTTCGCCTTGAACCCGTTGGGATATCCGGCCTCAGCCAGAAGCTGCTTTGCCTTCTCTGGGTTGTACTCCAATACCGCCTGCGCCGACTTTGGCAATTTCTCGAAGGGCAAGAACGCATTGGCGTACTCTCGCGCGTTCGGGACTGGCCAGCCATATAGCCTGCCCTTGCCGCCAAAATATTCGTTTAACATCTTATTGCGGTCGATTGCCATAGAGAGCGCCTGTCGCACTCTCTTATCGGCATAAGGAGAGCCCTTTTTGTCCGTCCTCATAAATATAGCCAGCCCGGTGTCTTCCTCGAATTCCGCATGTTTCAACTGTGGCATATTCAGGAACTCCGTTGCCATCTCCGCTTCAAAAGTGGCTATATCGAGCTGACCGGTACGGAAGGCTGCCATATGAGTGGACTCATCAGGGATAAACAGCATCTTCACTGCGTCCAGATACGGCAACTGGTCACCCTTTCCTGGACCGACGGGGTTAGTCTGCCAGTAATTCGGGTTGCGCACATAGGAGATAACGCTGCCATCTACAAATTCGGTCAACATGAACGGACCGGCGCCGATGTTGTTCTTCCAGTCATTCATATTGCCGAACTCTTCCAGGGCATCCTTGGGAAAGATATGCGCATAATCAGGTAGCGAGGTGATGACATCGGCAAAACACTCCGGCTTACATTTAATGACCACGGTATAGGGGTCAGGTGCGGATATCTGAGTGGTCTCAGCCGCCTGGGGATATGTCCTCTTGAAGTAAGAAGCGGTCCCCGTGAGCATGCGGTTCAGAGAATAGACCACATCATCAGCGGTAACTTCCCTGCCATTGGTCGGCGGCTTATTGTGGAACTTGACCCCTTTGCGCAGATGGAAGATTATGGTCTCCTTGCCCTGTATCTCCCAGCTCTCAGCCAGCGCTCCGGCTTTATGCTCCAGACGGTTAAGCCCGTTAATATACCAGTCGCACTCCCCGGTGCCGTAGCCGCCAGCCTTTCCCTTCGTCCAGTCCCCTTCCCAGAGCTCATCGTTGGTGAGTTTTATGGGATAAGTGTTGTAATGGGGCTGGACAGCATCGTCGAAATACGGTGTGAGCACTACTCTCAGCGTGAGGGTGCCACCATAAACGGGCTTCTCTTTCTCAACGCCCACCCCGCCGGGCGTTTTAGCACAGCCAGTAGCAATAAGGGTGACAATAAGCACCAGACTGAGTACGCACGCTATCAGATGATTTCTCGGCACTTTTTCTACCTCCTTTCAAGCTCGATGTCACTCGTGGTTGAGACTGCTACTTTACTGTCACTTAAGTTCAATAACACACCTCCTTTCTGTTGAAGTTCTATTTCGACACAACAACCCGCACCCTGCCGACATTGTGTACGCGACAGAACTTGGCTTTCATATCACCCTGTCGGTGTGAGGTGGCTAACAGCGCCGGGAAGTAGGTGCCTGGCTTGGAGAAAGAATGGGTGGTTCTCAAGGTCAACCGGGAGTATGACGAGGTGAAATCGTCGAACTGCTCTTTGACCGGGTATTCACCGGTGCCCTCGAAGTCCCATTGCGCGCCTATTATGGTGCCAGCACCCGGGGGCACCTCGATGTCGGCGGTGAATTCGACGGTCTCGCCAACAGCGACCTCAGCCCTTACGCCACCGTTTGCCCTCAGTGTCACTACAGGCTGGATACCTTTGCGCTCTGCCGCTGTCGGCGGTAGCACGATCTGACCGTCCACCACTTTGTAGCTGGTGCTGGGGGGAGGCACCAGGCCCTTCTCAACCCAGTCGCTTAAGTCACGCAAAGCTTGCCACACCACGCCGCTGTAGTCCACTATACGGGTGGTCGCCGCCGGGAATTCTCCGGGTGTGGCTCTTGGTGCGACATGCATGGCGTTGTCCACATACCAGATCCTGAAGTTGTCATCAAAACACTCTCCCAGTGCCTGCTGGATCTTGTTGCGGTACCAGTCAGCATGCCAGGGGAAAGCGGCTTCATCCATAGTGCAGGCGACCAGGATCATCTTGCCGGCAAATCTGCCTGTAGGCACGCAACCTATGGCGAAGCGGGTGTAGCGGGGACCGAGCAGCACCGGTCGCTGCGGGTATATCGGTCTGTCACTGACCAGGAACTGGTTCCAGACATAGTAGTCAGGCGAGGGCACCTGGTGACGGTGGAATGTCTGGGCAGCGAGATAGGTGCCGTTGTCGATGAGCACTTCGTCGCCAGCCTTCATCTT
Source organism: Dehalococcoidia bacterium (assembly GCA_034433775.1). Taxonomy (GTDB): domain Bacteria; phylum Chloroflexota; class Dehalococcoidia; order GIF9; family UBA5629; genus CALJTV01. Next base: position 822 of record DAOUAI010000016.1, on the reverse strand, counting down.
GACCACCTCGCGGAAGTGCGCCTCGCCAAATGTGACCATCACCAGGTCGCCGGCTACTCCGCTGATGTAGAGCACATGTCCTGCGGCTGTGCCGCTGGTCAGGGTCATGGTACACCCACGGAGCTCCATGTCGGGCATTTTCTCGAACTTCACTGCCGCCGGCATGTTCCCCTCGGGGTCGGCTATTCTGGCTGCCATCGATACCGCCAGACCCAGGTCGGTGACCTCCTTAGCCTTCAGCACCTGGGCTATTTTCGCCTTCTGTTGGACACGGGCACGCCGCAGCGATTCGGGGGCATCGGCGCCGAGGTAGCCAGGGACAGTCCAGAAGTCCTTGAAATAGTCGGGATCCCAGCGGAACATATTGTCCAGGAACATCCCTAGGATCCCGGTGTAGGCAAGCGAGATCCTCTGCCAGGCAAACCACGCCCGCGGCGGGAACCCCATTCGGGTGACCTCGGCGAGTGCTTCTCGCTCTTCGGTGCTGAGCCCGTTATAGATATCGCCATTGCCGCCGGGCTCCACGGCGTCGACGATGGCGGGGAACTTGTCACGCAGCAACCGGATAGCGTGACCCTGTAAAGTGAACATGTAGGGGATGCTCATCGGCGAGCCGGGGACGAAGGGCACCCCACCATCCCAGACACCGGGACAGTTCTCCAGACAGGCAAAAGTCCTATAGGCACCGCCGCTACCACCATAGACATAGCCGTAGGGACGGTGGGCACCGTACATCTCGGCAGCCAGCACCCGGGAGTACTTAGCTACAGCGGCACTGGCACGGTAACCGGTGATGGTGGGGTCTATGCCGGGGAACATAGA
>DAOUAI010000015.1:0-3535 GCA_034433775.1 Dehalococcoidia bacterium | reverse complement strand
AGCAGCCCGTAGACCACGGAAACTATGATGCCCCCTATGGCGATGGCTATTCCTTCGGTGCTGGCTGTAGTGATTTGCGGTAACTCTTGTTCCAGGAAGGTAATGCCTGTTGTCATTAACACTCCGGCAGTGATGGAGAGCAAGGAACCTCCGACGAGCATCATCCAGCCGATAATCCGGAAAATAGCGGCTACAGCCCTGAGCGCTCCATATTTGCGTGTTACCTTGACTTCCTTCTTCGGTGGGGCGGGCGTAGGAGGTGGGGTAACCGGTGCCTGTGGGGGCGGCATGATTAACTTTAGACCGCAGTTAGTGCAGAACTGCATTCCCGGGTTGGGAGCGCCACAGCGCGGGCAAGCGGCAGGAGCTTGGGTTGCGGCGGTGTATAACTGCGCCCCGCAGTTGGTGCAGAACTTCATGCCCAAACTAGGGGCACCACAGTAGGGACAGGCGTTAAATTGAGTCGCCATTTCCTACCGTCACTCTATTGACTGAATGGGAGTTGCCAGTTCCAGCCGAACAAGCCAATAGTCGCCAGCATGGCTATCAGATAGACTATGGCGCTGAGGAGCAGGGAAAGCAGTAGCATGCGCCACCATAGTCCCCAGGCTAGCCCCCATGTCGGCTTCACGATGGTTTGCTGTTGCTTAACAGCAGGTCTGGCTTGAGTGCTGGGTGCAGGAGGCGGTGTTGCGGGCGCTTCTGGACTGACTAGTCTCGCCCCGCAGCTACTGCAGAACTGCTGGTCAGGCTGGTTCTGGGCACCACAGGAAGGGCAGGAGACCCTCTGCGGTGCCTCAAAGACTAGCCTGGCACCGCAATGTCCGCAAAACTTCTTTCCTGCAGGAGTGCCCTGACCACAGTTCGGGCACTTTACCTTTTCTTCCATAAGCATCTCTCCTTATTCGCCGCTTAATTGCATTATATACCTTGTGGTTGAAAACTACAATACCCCTATATCTTGATTTTTACAATTTTTCTAATTTTCTGCGGGGTGTGGTATAGGGGAGGGCCCCATTGTTGAAAAAAATCAGGGTGGAGGTGGCTACGGCAGTACAGATAGGCTGAAATTCCGGCATATGTTATAATCCACGAAGTGAAGGTAAAAGAGCTGGGCGAATTTGGTTTAATCAAGCTCCTTGCTGATATCGTTGACGGGGAAAAAGATAGCCGGGGTACATCGTGGCAGAGGCTGGTTATCGGCATTGGGGATGATGCTGCTGCCTGGTGGGGGACAGCACCGGTGCAGCTTGCCACCACAGACAGCCTGATTGAAGGAGTCCATTTCAGTGTGGATATCACCACATGGGAAGAGCTGGGCTGGAAGGCATTGGCAGTCAACTTGAGTGATATCGCTGCCATGGGCGGTCTGCCGGAATATGCTCTGGTGTCGCTTGCCCTCCCCGGTGAGCTGGATGTGGGGTCTGTCTCCAACTTGTACCGGGGAATGGTCAGGCTGGCAAATGAATTTGATGTGGCGATAGCCGGTGGCAACATCTCCAGCGCAGAAAAAGTGATGATAACCGTTACCGTGCTGGGCAGTGTGGGATCGGAAACAATGCTCAGACGCTCAGCAGCCAAGCCCGGTGAAGAGGTAGCGGTCACCGGTTATCCCGGGCTTTCGATTGCCGGGCTTGAAATGCTGAGGCAAAAGCTGGGTTTTTCTCCGGAGGACTATCAGCTCCTGCGGAAAGCCCATCTCCAGCCTGTGCCGCGGATAAAGGAAGCACAGGTGTTGCTCCATGAGGGCGTAAGGGCGGCGATAGACATCAGCGATGGAGTTATAGCCGACTTGAGGCATATCTGCGAGGCAAGTAAGGTGAGTGCGGTGATACGGGAAAACTGGTTGCCGGTGCATCCAGTGCTTGAGAAGCACTTTCCTGGAGACTGCAAGGAGATGGTGCTGGGTGGTGGTGAGGACTACGAGTTGCTGTTCACCGCCAGTAGTGAAGTGATTGCCAGGGTGAAGGCAGGTCTGGGCTGTCCGGTCACGGTTATAGGCGAGGTGACCCCTGGTGAGTCAGGAAAAGTGAGACTGATAAATGCTAAAGGTGATAGCCTCCCCTGGCGATATGATGGTTGGGAGCATTTCAAATCGCGGTTATGAGCCGGAAGGTAACAACACTTAAAGTGGTCTCTCAGAGTCCCGATGAGACCCAGCGGTTGGGAAAGCACCTGGGTGGGCTGGCGCAGGCTGGTGATGTCTTTCTCCTCATCGGGGAGCTGGGCACCGGAAAGACCTGCCTTACGCAGGGAATTGCACTGGGACTGGGTGTCCAGCAGCAGGTCTTCAGCCCTTCGTTCGTCCTGGTCAGGGAGTACCGGGGCAGGCTCCCTTTGTACCATGTGGACTTCTATCGCCTCGACCGCCTTGAAGAGATCGTTGATTTAGGGCTTGACGACTATCTCTATGGCAAAGGCGTCTGCGTCGTCGAGTGGGCGGACAAGGGCATGGCAGTCATGCCCGAGGAGAACCTGCAGGTTACCCTGGAACATGTTTCTGAAGACGAGCGCACCATAACCCTGCAAGCTAACAGTGAGCGCTATGTCGATTTGTTACAAAGTCTAAAGTCGGTGCTGAAGAGGGGAGGTCTGGCGTGACTGACGGAAGAAATTCAGTGCCTCAGGAGCAGAAGTACGAGCTTGCCATTGACACCTCGACCGATGTCAGCAGCATTGCCGTTACCTGCGAAGGCGAGGTGGTGGCTGAGCTTACCTGGAGGCTGAGGGAAAGTCACACTGCGGAGCTTGTGCCCGGTATTGACTATTTGCTACGCAAAATCAAAGCTACCCCCCAGCAGCTAAGGGCGGTGTTTGTGGCTAAGGGACCTGGCAGCTTCAACGGGCTGAGGGTGGGGATGAGCGTGGCTAAGGGGCTTGCTTTTGCCCTGAAGATACCGGTAGCGGGCGTGAGCACCCTTGAAGTGGAGGCTTATGCTTTTGCCCACACCGGTCTTCCTATCTGTGCTATTCATAGTGCCGGGCGGGGGGAACTGGCAGTGGCTTTTTACCAGCAGTCGGACGACTGGCGGTGTCTCAAGGAGGAGCATCTTGTTACCCCGGATGCGCTGTGCGAGCAGATAGAGACCCGGACTCTTTTCTGCGGCGAGATCCCTGCGATGACGATTGAGCTACTGGTAGCGAGGCTCGGTGAGCGTGCTCTGATAGCGGAGCCAGTCTCCCGGCTTAGGCGGGCTGGCTATCTGGCGGTGCTGGGCTGGAAGCGACTGAGGGATGGCAAAGCGGATGACCCGGTGACACTTCAGCCGCTATATATGCGCCCGCCGCCGATTACCCAGCGCAAAGTAAGATAGGATATAAAATATACCTGTAGTCGAAAGGAGTCTCAAATGGAACGAAGTCTGGTACTGGTCAAACCTGATGCTATGAGGCGCGGGCTGGCTGGGGTGGTAATCTCCCGACTGGAACAGCGGGGGTTAAAGATTGTAGCCATGAAGATGTTGCGTATGGACAGGTCTCTGGCTGAGCGGCATTATGCTGTCCACAGGGGTAAAGCCTTCTTCAATGATCTTAT
>DAOUAI010000014.1:0-7026 GCA_034433775.1 Dehalococcoidia bacterium | reverse complement strand
CTTAGCGAGGCGCTGTGGAAAGGTGACCAGGGCAAGCTCGCTGCAGAAAGGACCCCCCTGCTCCGCCTCGGTGAACCGGAAGACGTAGCCAGTGTGGTCCTCTTCCTCGCCTCCGACCTGGCAAAATACATTACCGGTGCCACCATTGTGGTCGATGGTGGTGAACTTGTGGGTCCGCCTACCTATCGCCCCGGCGGTAGAACCCCACAGCGCATTGAATGACCAGACTGAAAAGGAGGCACGATGCTGGAAGAGAAGCTAAAACTGGAAGGACAGGTGGCAGTGGTCACCGGCGGTGGTGGAGGACTGGGCACCGCCATCTGTTTGTCACTGGCTGAAGCAGGCGCTGATATTGTGGTCACCGATTATCGCGCTGACGCCGGGGAGCAAACAGCCAGCGAGGTTACAAAAACTACAGGAAGAAAGGCAGTCTTTTTCCCTGCCGATATTACCAAGCCCGACGAAGTCAACAACATGATGTCCAAAGCCATAAACCAGTGGGGAAAGGTAGACATACTGGTCAATTGCGCCGGTATCGTCCGTGGCGAGATACCCAAACCTTTCTGGGAGATAACCGATTTCGACTGGCATCGGGGGATCGATACCAACCTCAGCGGTGCTTTCTACTGCTCACGAGCAGTAGCCAAACATATGGTCGACAGAAGATACGGCAAGATAATCAATATCGCCTCTGGATTCGGCATGAGAGGCTTGAAGGGCAATTTCATGTACAACACCGCTAAAGCCGGAGTGATACTCCTCACCATGTCGATGGCACTCACCCTGGCCGAATATAACATCAGAGTCAATGCCATCGCCCCGGGGCTATTCCAGACGCTGGGACCGAAGGAGCGGTATGAAGCCTCAGGTCGTTTCATCCCCATGGGGAGAGTAGGGCAGCCTCCGGAAATCGGTGCACTGGCTGTTTACCTCGCCTCCGACGCCTCTAACTATGCCACCGGTGAAGTATTCTCCATAGACGGAGGTGCCCTGTTCAGTGGCTATGCCCCGATCAACTATATCCCGGTAATCCCACTTAAGGAGAAATGAGATGGTGCCTAAAGAATTCAGCCTGACAGGTAAAAAGGCATTGGTCGGCGGACTGGGACAGAGCTGGCAAAAAGAGATAGCTTCGTACCTGGCAGACGCCGGGGCAGATGTGGCAGTGTTCGGCAAAGATAAAGAAGAAATGCAAGCAGCAGTGAAATTGGTGGAGGGACTGGGACGGCAAGCAATGACTTTTACCGTTGATGTGACCAGCCCTAAAGAAGTAGCCAGCATGGTGGCAGAAGTAGTCAAGAAGTGGCAAAAGATAGACATACTGGTCAATAGCTTCAACATCCCCTTTGCCAAGCCACTACCTGAGATCACCGCCGCAGAGTGGGCAAAGGTGGTCGAAACCAACCTGACTCCAGTGTTTGTTTGTTGTCAAGCAGTGGGTAAGCATATGCTGGAGAAAAATGGAGGTAAAATCATCACCATCACTTCGGGACTCGCCGAAAGAGGAGTGCCCAACGGCACCGCTTATTGTGCCAGCAAAGGTGCAGTGGTGCAGTTTACCCGGGCACTAGCACTGGAGTGGGCACGAAGCGATATCCGTGTAAACGCCATCGCCCTGGGCTGGATGGAAAACAGCGCTGAGACCGGCAAGGAGGAATGGCGTGACATGCTCGTGCGCTATGCACCACTCAAACGGCTGGCTAGACCCGATGACTTCGCTGCCGCCCTCGTCTACCTGGCTTCAGATGCCTCAAGCTTTGTCACCGGCTCCACCTTCTACATCACCGGTGGGCTCATGGCACACGGATAGCCAGGGGCTAACAGAACATACCAGGATGGTTTATATTTAAGCGGTTATGCGTTATGCCATTCTTGGCGATATCCACAGCAACCTGACCGCATTCCAGGCAGTCCTCGAGGATGCCAAAGCTCGCGGTGGCTTCGATGAGGTCTGGTGCCTCGGCGATATAGTCGGCTATGGTCCCGACCCCCACGAATGCATTGAACTTCTGCGAGGTCTCAACCACCTCTGTGTCGCCGGCAACCACGATTGGGCAGCTATCGGTAATATCGACACTTCAGACTTCAATCCGGTGGCTGCCCAAGCCTGTCACTGGACAGCACGCCAGCTCACCAGTGAGGACATCGATTACCTGAAAGCACTACCACTAACCATTTGTCAGGACGATTTCACACTCGCCCACGGGAGCCCTCGCGAGCCTATCTGGGAATACTTGCTATCAGCAGAAGCAGCATATGAAAACTTTGATTGTTTCACCACAACTTATTGCCTGGTGGGGCACTCCCATGTACCGGTTATCTTTGAGCTTATAAAAGACAGTGTCAGCTACAGACCGTTCGCCGAGGAAATGGGGGTAGAGATACAAGGCAATCGCCTCATCATAAATCCAGGCGGTGTCGGTCAGCCCAGGGATGGCGACCCCAGGGCCAGCTACGCCATTTACGATGCCGATACACGGACCATATACCATTACCGCGTGGAGTATGACATCACCTCCACCCAAAAAAAGATGGCAGAACACGGGCTGCCTCTACCGCTTATCCTGCGCCTCAGCCACGGCTGGTGAGGGGGACATCCGCGGGTTTTGAGAAAATAGTAAACAGGAGGATACTCCGACAGCCAAGTGAATATTTTACTGAGTCTGGTGCTGGGCTATATCTTCGGTTCTATACCGTTCGCCTACCTCGTCAGCCGATTGAAAGGTCTGGACATCCGTAAAGTCGGCGATGGTAACGTTGGAGCCTTTAATGTCTTCCGCCATGTTGGGCTGGCTGCCGGCTTGGCTACGCTGGTGCTGGACATGGGCAAAGGAGCAGGGGCGATAGCAGTAGCAAAGGCCCTCCATATGGACGATGCCATCATGTGTCTTAGCGGCGTGGCAGCAGTTGCTGGACATAACTGGCCTGTGTTTCTGCGTTTTAAAGGAGGGCGCGGGGAGGCGACGATAGTAGGTATACTCTTTGCCATGGTCCCGTGGCAGATGATGGTGACCTTCATCCTGGGTATTATAGTGCTATTTGCCACCCGCAACAGCATCTGGGTGGGAATGGCGCTCTTTATCCCTCTGCCAGTTATTTGCCTTGTTACCAATCGGTTGCTCGGTCAACCACCGCTTACCATAATAGTTTATACTGTGTTTCTACCATGCCTCGCTGGCCTCACCCACTGGATAACCACACGCCATCTCTCAGCCGAAGCTAAAAAGGAGGCAGGTACCTTCTGGATAGCAAGCCATAAAGACCGCTAAAGAGCGGATTTCAGGCAAGCGCACTTGTCCCAGAAGGGGCACACCCTTTGTTTTTTAAAGTCGCCGAATAAGGACAACTTGAAAACTGCCTCTCCCCATAGTACCATTGATTCGGGCCGTGCTAGACGGGGAACTAGCGGTGCCCTGTACCCGAGAGCCGCTATAGCGGGGTCGAATTCCGGCCCAAGGCCTTGGCTTTCGGGACTGCCGGGGTGAAGCGGCGTTGAAGGCTGGGTCCTGCGCGGCGGAGGACTATGAACCCCGTCAGGTCCGGGAGGAAGCAGCGGTAAGTAGTTACCTCCGGGTGCCGCAGGGTCACCTGGCTGGAGCTGGCAAGCCTCAGTAAGCCGGGAGAGCAGGGTCGACGGTCGGTGCACGGCCCAGTAATATAGTGAGGAGGCAGAGGTGAAAGCTATTGATGTTCATGTTCACCCCAGCACCAGACCCTTCGACCGCGAAAAGATGTGGGACAAAGAGATGCTGGACTCTTTCTACAAATACTACAAGTTCACCCCAAAGGTCACCACCGATGAGGAGATGGCTGAGGAATTTCGTCAACTTGACCTGAAGGCGCTGCTCATCGGCTGGGACGCGGAAGCAGGCACCGGACATGACACCCGGTACACTAATGATGAGGTAGCGCGATTGTTGAAAAAGTTCCCAGATGTCTTCATCGGCGGCTGGGCGATGATAGACCCGTGGAAAGGTAAAGCCGCGATAAAGGAGCTGGAACGCTGCATCAAGGGACTGGGGCTGATGGGACTAAAATTCCAGCCCCCAGCCCAGGCCTTCTTCCCTAACGACAGAAGGTTTTATCCGCTCTATGAGAAATGTGTTGAACTTAAAATACCGGTAGCCTTTCACACCGGGTTCACCGGCTTCGGCGCTGGCACCTCCGGCGGCTACGGAGTGCACCTCAAATACGCCAGACCCATCCCCCACATAGATGATGTCGCCGCCGATTTTCCTAGACTGACCATCATCATGATCCACCCTGCCTGGCCCTGGCACGAGGAACAGATAGCGGTGCTACTCCATAAGGCGAATGTATTTGCCGACCTCTCGGGCTGGGCACCGAAATACTTTCCTGAATCGTTAAAAAGGGAGATCAATGGGCGCCTTCAGGATAAATTTATGTTCGGCTCGGACTACCCTGACATTGCGCCCAAACGCTGGCTTGAGGAATTCGAAAGCAGTGGCTATAAGCCAGAAGTAATAGAAAAGGTGTTGTATAAGAACGCACAGAGAATACTCAATATCAAAGTATAATAGCAGCTTGGAAAGAGGTCGGTACCAAAGGCAAGAACGGTCGTCTGTCTCAGAAAACGGGTTTACTATACCGGCCCGTGCAAAAACTCTGCTCCAGAAAGCTGGCCTAAAAGCCAGAAAACGGCTGGGACAGCATTTTCTGGTCGATAAAAGAGTGCTGGCAAGCATAGTCCGCGCTGCCGAGCTTTCCCCAGAGGACACGGTAATCGAAGTCGGTCCCGGACTCGGCATATTGACCCTTGAACTGGTGAAAAGAGCCAAAAATGTCATCGCCGTGGAACTGGATACCAGACTGGCTGAACTGTTGAGACAGCACCTGCGCTCATTCCCCAACCTAAAAGTAGTGGAGGCGGATATACTTAAGGTGAACCCCGCCGACCTGCTTGAAGGAAAAACACGATATAAAGTAGTGGCTAACTTGCCTTATTATATAACCTCCCCGGTACTGCACCATTTCGTCATGGCATCCCCCCGCCCTGCACTTATGGTGATGATGTTGCAAAAGGAGGTCGCTGAGGCAATAGTGGCTAAAGCTGGCAAAATGGGGCTGCTAGCAATTGCGCTACACATTTACAGCAAGCCAAAGATCGTCGCCTATGTGCCGGCAAAGAGTTTCTACCCGCGCCCCAAAGTGGACTCCGCCATCGTGCGCTTCGATATGCTTTCTGAGCCAGCGATCAAGGTAGACATCGATGGATTCATAACGATTGTTCGTGCTGGTTTTGACTCACCTAGAAAACAGTTGCGCAACTCGCTGGCACATGGTCTGGGAATCAAGCCAGCAGAAGCCGCAGACCTGCTCCACAAAGCAGGTATCGATTCACAGCGCCGTGCTGAAACTCTGAGCCTCGAAGAATGGTCGCGGCTTTACGAAGTAGTAAGCAACGCAGGAGTCAGACTTCTATGCTGAAATTCTTCCCACCAGCCAAAGTCAACTTGGTGCTGGAGGTTTTAGGAAAAAGAAAAGACAGCTTTCATGAACTGTGTAGCCTCGTCCAGACCGTAGACCTCTGCGATACGCTTTATTTCGAGATAAGCGATAAGGTCTCATTTGAATGCACTGAACCTGCTCTCCATACACCTGATAACCTGGTGCTTAAAGCAATAAAGCTGGTCAAGGAGGCTACCAATTGCAATAAAGGGGTCAAGGTACGGTTGGAAAAGCACATCCCCTGGGGTGCCGGACTCGGCGGTGGTAGCAGCAATGCTGCCACCACCCTGCTGGCATTGAACAAACTCTGGGGTTTGGGGCTTTCAGTTCCTAAACTCATCAGCCTGGCAGCGAAGCTGGGCTCCGATGTCCCCTTCTTCCTTTACGGTGGACTGGCACTGGTAGAGGGCAGAGGAGAGAAAGTGACCCTGCTAGGAAGCATTCAACCCATATGGCTGATATTGTTGGTACCCGACTTTGCCCGAGAAGCGGAAAAGACCAAAAGGCTCTTTTCACTGTTGAGGACAGAACACTTTACCCACGGTGAGTTTATCAGAACGGCTCTGGAAAGCTGGCAGAAACAGAGGCAAATCGAACCATCTTTACTCTTCAACGTCTTCGATGCTATAGCCTTCGATGCCTTTCCCGGGCTGGAGAGATACTGGAGATGTCTTCAAGAACAGGGGCTACAGAATATCCATGTCGCTGGATCCGGACCAGCGCTATTTGCGCCGGCGAGAAGCCGTCAGGAGGTAGATGATATAGCTAATGCACTCAAGAGGAACGGGCTTGAAGCGTATGCTATATCCACAGAGTCGCCGGTGGCGCAGCCATTCTGAGCTTTCAATCAGGCTTCAGAAAATGGCTACGGACAAACTCCTCCTCGTCTTTTCTCGTCTTCACCTTACCGTCCAGTTTTGCTACCCGCAGCGCGCTTAAAGCTTCGCCTATTGCAGGACCGGCTGGTACGCCAAGTGCCGTCAGGTCTTTGCCGTCAAGCAGAGGTCTAACGTACCGCAGCTTGGAAAGGTAACGCTGCAGGCGCCTTTTTGCTGCAGCCGACTTTGCCGCTAGAAGGTTAGCTTCTATAGCAACGATAGCATAACCATGCAGTAGCTCATAAACGGTGCTCGGCTCAATATTCTCGTCAGCCAGTCTGTCTACCTGGTCTCTGATCTTCAGCGTATCGAGTACCCCCTGTGCTACCCTTTTAGGAAAATTGAAACGCTTTAAAAACTCTTCGGCAGCCTGCCTGGTCATAGGGTAGCAAAGCAAGCACAGATATAGACTAACAGATGGCTGCCGCCTGCCCTGGCGTGCCTTCTGGAACACCTCTCTGAGCCGGCTGTCACCCTGCAAGGAGGGGTGTAGTTCCTTAAGTACACCCAATTCATCTGCCCGAAGGAACACCTTCTCCGGCTCCTTTTCCTGTAAAATACGTTCCAGTTCGTGTCTCAACCGGTCGCCGCTGATGGTGTGCAGCATTTTGACATCACGGCGCAGCAATTTTTCTGTCTCTGTTTCCAGCTTGAAATTCAGCCGCTGTTCGTAACGTAT
>DAOUAI010000013.1:0-6139 GCA_034433775.1 Dehalococcoidia bacterium | reverse complement strand
CCTCTCGGTGGGAGAGGATAAAGGAGAGGGTGAGACGACTCACATGGTGGTAGTCGGAATTGCGAATTTTGCTGTAGCCTTTCACTTTTGGCCACCTTTCTCCATGCGCCGGTGACTTTTTGCTATACTCTCAGAAAAGCTCAAAGGGGGTGAGACGATGATGCCAAGAGAATATGATGTTACCGGTAGAGTGGCGCTGGTCACCGGTGCCGGCAGGGGTATCGGCAGAGGGATTGCCGAGGTGCTGGCAGAGGCAGGTGTGGATATCGGCTTGAACGCGCTCACCGACCGCTATGTGGTGAAGGCAGCGGAGGAGATAGCTTCAGCCAGTGGTAGAAAGATATTGCCCCTGCTGGCAGACGTGACCACGACCGAAGGGGCGGAATATGTGGTGGATGCGGTGCTTAAAGAGTTCGGTCGGCTGGATATTCTAGTGAACTGCCTCGGCGATGCCATCAGACATCCGCTGGTGAAGTTGCCGGACAAAGACGGCGAGACGATTTCTGATAAGGAGTTGAAACGGATAATCGACATCAATATGACCGCCACCATACTGTGCAGCCGCGCCGCCGGGAGGCATTTTCTGGAGCGCAGACAGGGTAAGGTGATAAATATATCGTCTGTGACTGCTTTCAGAGGCGGTGGTGACCTCGTGGTATATACTCTGGCGAAGGCGGCGGTGGTCGGCTTCACCCGCGCCCAAGCGCTGGAATGGGCACCCTATAACATTCAGATAAATAGCATCGCGCCGGGACTGTTTCCCGATGTGCGTACTTACGGTGACAGGGCTAAACTCCCCGAAGCAGTGCTTAAGAGGATACCGCTGGGCAGGGCGGGGCAGGTAAGGGAGGTAGGACTACTGGCGCTGTATTTGGCTTCACAAGCTTCCGACTATATGACTGGGCAGGTGCTATGCCTCGATGGCGGCATGAGCCTGTAGTTTTTTGTGCAAAACCTATTGACAGCAGCCATGGCAGATGTGATAATGGCATTAAGGGGAAGCCCACAAAAATAAAAATAGAAGGAGGGTAAGTTATGGCGAAGGGTAAGATTTTACCTCTGATCGGCTTCTGGGCGTTTATAGTGGGTCTGGCGATCGCCGTGATCGGTGGTGTGGTAGCGCCCCAGAACGATATACTGATCATAATTCTTATCGTTTTGGGTCTCGTCATCGGCTTCCTTAACATAACGGCGAAGGAGATGATGCTCTTTCTGGTCGCCGTTATCGCCCTGGTCGCAGTTGGGAACGTGTTTGCGCCGCTTACCGCAGCGAACATCGGCAAGTATCTGGGCAATATGCTGGGCTACATTGCCACGCTAATGGCACCGGCGGCAATAGTCTGCGCTGTGAAGGCACTGTGGACGGTGGGCAAGCCAGGAGACTGATCCCATCCACTGTTCTGCATCGCATCTTATACTTGAGTATCAGGGTAGTGTACACTGTGCCACAATGTGGCACAGTTAGAGAGCGGGACGAAGGAGTCCAGTAGCAGGGTAAGCATGGCTTTGTTACTGGACTCCTTGTGGTATGATATTGACCAAACAGCGGTATTCACCTTCCGAGCAGTTTAGCACCACAATGTAGTTGCCGGTTGACACCTGTTTGCCGTCATCGTCTTCTTGTTGCCATTGCCACTCTTTAGCTTCACCAGGCGCTAGCCTGACCAGCATTGTGGCTGCCACCGGGGTAAACACTGTCCTTCCATCCAATGTTTCTATACGCCAAGGGGCAGTATTGGGCAGGGTGATATCGGATGAGCCGATGTTTCTCAACCTGAACTGCACCGGCATACCGGAGCGAAAGTTGTTGGTCTGTGGTGGCTGGGTGGGTAGCGGTGGAGGACCGATATGCACACCGCCGAAGGCGGCGAACTCCACCACGCCGGGCACAATCTCTATGGTCCCTGTGGCTTCGGTGAACCCTTCTTTCGATACGATATATTCGTAGGTGAGGGGCTGCGGGAAGAAGGTGGTTATTTCCCCCTTTTTGTTGCTGACTGTCCTGCCGCCCACATACCCGTGATAAAAGTTGGCTCCCTCCACCGGGTTGCCCTTTTCATCGATGACCCGTATGAGTACTGTCTCGCTCACCCTCGCCCGCTCCGGAGCCTTGACCACCAGCCTGTTGTCAACTTCTCCGCCCTGCCGGACACAGGCAGGAAGCAGCAGAAGCAATGCCAGCGTTAAAATGACAAATGCAACTCCCTTCACTTCAATCACCTCCTTCGCTAAAATATTTTTACATTCATGATACATCGTAGACGATGATTATGCAAGCTATTTTGTAGTGTTACCGGCACAGTTGCCGAATTGCTCCTGTTTTTTGCTATTCTGCTACCGGGTTGAGGACGCGTCCCACGAATATTATGCTACCAGTGAGGATATCGCGGATGAGGAAGACGAAGGGTCTATCCACTTTCATCTCCAGCGGTGGTGGCGGCATGGCTGTTAGTCCGACCACCACGGCGGTGGCTGCGGCTGCCTCGGTGCCGGCTTCATCAACAGCCACAAACGCCTTATGGAGTGCGTCCTGAATAAACAGGTCGTGTTTGCCGTCTATACCGGAGAAGTCGGCTGCAACAGGGTCGAAAGCCACCCCCATACCGAGGTCGGTCAACGCTCTTTTCAGACCGAATTGCGATTCATAGGTGAACTTAGGCATACTCAGGGCTACCTGACGGTGCTCCATTTGCTTGATTATCTGTTGCACGGTATCGGCGGTCAACTTCTGTTCAAAGTCCTGAAACTTACCGCTTCGAGGCAGCAGGACAACCATGGAGAGTTCCTGCCCATCGTAGGGCAGCTCCACAGCCTGATAGTCCTCGCCCTCGGTGTAATTGAACGAGGTGGTCTGACGCATCATGGGCACGGTGAACTCCCTGCCATCGAGCAGACGGAAGGGGGCATCTGAGGTGGCATTTTTTTCGAAGGGGTGCTGCCAGGCGGCGTTGAAATAGATGGCGTTGGTGAGCACCAGCCGGGTCATCTTGTCCAGCACGCCGGGCGGGATGAGGTCTTTTATCCGGCCTTCGGTCTGGTCGCTGACCCAGCCATTTATGGTGAGCCTTGCATCCTCGGTGTGGTTGATGAAGTCCACCAGCCTCAAGCCAGCGCCATAGTTCTGTCCCAGAGTGTCGAGGAATGCTGGCAGGAAGTCGAAGCCTTTCTGCCCCCAGAGGGCATTGACTATATTCAGCCTAAAGCCTTTACCGTCCTTACCCTTAGCTCCCTGACCGCGCTGTTTGAGCTGCAGGTCGAGGCTGTTGAATGCCGTGTGCAGTCGGTCTTGTGGCAATGTGAAGTTGAGGGCTTGAGCCATTGCTTTTTCGGTGTCACCGCGGGCGCCGGCATAGGTCATCGCCAGTGCCTCTGAGATGCTGTAGGGTGAAAGGAATAAATTGCCTTCATCCTGCGACAGCTTGTGATAAAGGTCGAAGGCGAAGGCATTGTTGCCGCTGACTAAGGCTGCTATATCATCTTTACTCGCCGCAGGCGAGGTATCCCGGGGCTTGTCCGATTGCGCCACATCAGCGGACACCGCCGCACCGCAGGCAGGCAGACTGAAAAGTATTACCGATACCAGTAGCAATAGCACCGCTTTCCCCATCTGACACCTCCATATATCGTATATTACACACCTATAATAACGGATTTATGCTTGTTTAGTTTAGTCGGCACCGGCGGCGTGTCCGGGGAGGCCCTTGATGCTTATTGCCTCGATATAGGGCTGCCCCAATGCGGTGACCATGACTGTACCTTTGACCTCGAGGATGGCGTTGGCACTTTCCAACGAACTCGGCTGCAGACCTTCTGGGGCCTCCGCTTTAGAGGCGGCGCTAATATAGATGGCGCCGCTTAGGTCCTTTATCACCCAGTCGGAGCGGGTGACCGGAGGGTGTGTGTTTGCCTCGTGGAGTAAGTCCCAGCCGCGGTAATAGCCGATGATGGTCACCTCCTTGCCCAAAAAGTCGCCAGGTCGTGCGAGGATAGAGCCAACTACGCTGGTGAGCTGGGGCAGTGTGGTGACGACCAGATGCAGGTGGTATTCTCCCGGTGCTATCCCACCCCTGCTAGCATCGGGGTAAGGGGTAACATGAAAAGCAAGCTCGTAGTTGTTAAAGGTGGCTGTGGAGTACCCCTCCTTCAACCCGGGCTCGGTGAGCTTTGCCTGTCTGGTGGCACCAGCATATGTGATTTCGACCTCGCAGACGACCTCTCCTGCCCAGACACACTGGACACCTCGAGGACAGCGGCTGTCCCCGATGACCCCGACGAATTTGATATGCAGGTCTTCAGCGGCGATGGTGACAGTCTGTCCCGGGGATAGCGTGACCTCTTCTCCCAGACCCGCTTGTAAGACAGCCCTGCTGCAGGCGGGCATCAACAGGGTGATTGAAAGCAGGGCAAGGCAAATATATCTCTTCATCGGCTTAATGTGCCGTGTTAGCCCGTAAGTATGGAAGTACAGTTGGGGCAGCGGGAAGCCTTTGCCGGGATGGTGGTAAAGCAGAAGGGGCATTCTTTGGTTGCCGGTGGTGCTGGTTCGGCAGCTTTCTTCGCTGCCTGCAGTGCTGCTATCGGTCGGACGATGAGGAAGAAGACCACCAGGGCTATTATCAGGAAGTTGATGAGGGTATTTATGAACAGCCCGTAATTTATGGTGACGGCGCCGGCGGCCTGTGCGGCGGCGATGGAAGGATAGGGACCGGGAGTAGCCCCCTGCTTCATAACGAACGCTAGGTTCGAAAAATCGATTTTGCCCAGGAGTAGCCCGATGGGCGGCATGATGACATCTTTTACCAGCGAGTTCACGATGGAGCCGAAAGCCATGCCGATTATGATGCCCACCGCCATGTCCACCACATTGCCCCGCATTATGAATGCCTTGAAGTCCTCGAACAGGTTCTTCATACTGCCCTTTACGTCGCTCTTCATGTTTCTGTAACCCCCTTCGTTTTTTCTTTATGCTGGTGCGATTATAGGACGTTTGAAAGACGGTTGCAATATATATGCTTTGTGCAAGTAAGGCAGGTACCGGCTTGACAAATACTTGGCGATGGGATTATAGTTAGTTAACAATTGTTAGCTAACTATTGTTAGCTGCGCCAAAGTAATCCGTCATCGCTAGGTAGTACTGCTGAGTTATATTGTCGAGGGGGAAATGATACAAAAACAGATCCGGCATTCAATCAATGATAAAGACCTTCTTTCCAAACGGAGGCAGCAAATATGCAAGGTGGCGACAGAGCTTTTTATGGCTCAAGGGTTCAGGGAGACCGGCATGCGGGCGATTGCAGAGGCCTGCGGTCTAACCATAGGCGCGCTATACCGCTACATCGGGTCGAAGGACGATTTGCTATGGCTGAGTACGGAGTACGGAGACACATATCACAAACGACTGCTTAAGGAGATGGAGGCACGGGTGAAGGGTCTGAGCCCTGTTGAAGCCCTGAAGGAATCGATCAGGATGTACTTCCAGAACGTGGATGAGATGCAGGGGCTCTACAATTTACATAATCATATCGTCTGGACGGCTTCGAAAGAGCTGAGGCAATCGATTTTCGACAGGGAAATCCAGAAGGTCGCATATTTTAACCGGTTGCTCGCCGCCGGTGTGAACGCCGGTGAGTTTGAAATAGAGGACACATATTTAATGGCCCATAATATCGTGATGGCTGCCAATGCCTGGGCAAACAGGAGATGGTTCTTGAGGAAGCGGTACACTCTGGAAGCCTATATCAGGAAACAGACTGATTTTATCCTCGCCAGCATTCAGGCAAAGAGGTAATCGAATTAATCAACAAAAGTGAGAGGGGGCAAAGAAGATGGACGCAATGGTTGGGCTTTTCGGGTCAAGGGACTCGATGTTCAGTAAGCCGTATGTAGATGTTGATGAATGGCGGGACCAGCCGGTACGCCATCGCTATGTCCACGGAGGGTTTGAAGGCACTGAAACCCGCTTCTCTTTCTATTTTCCACCGCCAGAGCGTTACGAAGGGCGGTTCTTCCACTTGCTGCTGCCGATCACCGGTATCGAAACTGCGGCGACCAACCCACCGGCAGCCACCACGCTGGCTGACCCGATCCCCTTCGCCGTGGAAAGCGGCGGCTACCTCGTGGAATCAAACATGGGCTCGAC
>DAOUAI010000012.1:0-11387 GCA_034433775.1 Dehalococcoidia bacterium | reverse complement strand
GCTTCGGGCGCCTGGAACTATCCGCTGTATAAGATCTTCGCCGACCCGTTCAATACCATCGGGCTGGTCATCGCCCCGAATATGCACTGCGGCTTTGCCTTCGAGGTCCACGACGTGAAGGAGAGCCAGAAGGTGGTATTCAACGCCCCAGAGGAGATATACGATATGCTGGTATTCCTCGGCGCACCCAGCCGCTTTGCCGTCAAGGCTGTCTACCATCGGGACACCGGCAATATAGCCGCCGTATCCTCCACCCAGAGGCTGGCACTCATCGCCGGCAGGTATGTGGGCAAGGACGACCCGGTGTGCATCGTGCGCGCTCAGGGGGAGTTCCCGGCGGTAGGCGAGGTGCTGGAGCCGTTCGCCCATCCCCATATCGTGGAAGGGTGGATGCGCGGTTCCCACCACGGTCCATTGATGCCGGTGGCGGTCAGAGAGAGCAATCCCTCCCGCTTCGACGGACCCCCCAGAGTGGTGGCTCTGGGCTTTCAACTGGCTGAGGGCAAGCTGGTGGGACCAATGGACATGTTCGATGACCCGGCGTTCGAGAATGCCCGCCAGGAGGCAAGGGACATGGCTGACATGCTGCGCCGCCACGGTCCCTTCGAGCCGCACCGTCTGCCTCTGGAGGAGATGGAATACACCACCATGCCCAACGTGATGAAGAAGCTCGCCGGCAGGTTCCAGAAAATCTAAGTGCATGTTGAAGCTGCTCCTGGGCACCAATAACCGTGGTAAAATACGGGAGTTCCAGCTATTGTTCCAGGGACTGCCCTGGAGGCTAGTGACCCCGGAGGAGGCGGGGATTTTCAGGGTGGTAGAGGAGAACGGCAATAGCTACGAGGAGAACGCCAAGCAGAAGGCACTCACCTACGCCAGCGCCTCCCGACTGGTAGCACTGGCTGACGATTCGGGGCTGGAGGTGGACGCGCTCGGCGGTGCGCCGGGCATAAATTCCGCCCGCTTCGCCGGTAAGCCCACCGATAAGGAAAGGGTGGAGCATTTGCTGTCCTTGCTGAGAGATGTGCCCTGGGAGAAGCGTACTGCCAGGTTTGTGTGCATCATCGCCATCGCCACACCCGGCGGCAGGGTGGAAACGGTGCGCGGGGAATGTCACGGCATCATCTCCCTGGAGCCGAGGGGCGAGGGGGGCTTCGGCTACGACCCGGTGTTCTATTTCCCCGAGCTGGACAAGACGCTTGCTGAACTGCCGCTGGATGTTAAGAACCGGGTGAGCCACCGCGGCAAAGCTGCCAGGGAGGCGTATAAGGTGCTGGAGCGGCTGGCGAGGGAGGCGAAGATATGACCGGGCTTACCGATGCCTTCAGCCGCCCGATAAACTATCTGCGGATTTCGGTCACCGACCGCTGTAATCTGCGCTGTATCTACTGTCTGCCGCCCGGGGGCATCCCCTTGCTTTCCCACGAGGACATCCTCAGCTATGAGGAGATAGCCGCTTTCGTCCGCGCCACCTCAACTCTGGGCATCAGTAAGGTCAGGCTCACCGGCGGTGAGCCGCTGGTGAGGGCAGACCTGCCCCGGCTGGTGAGCATGCTTGCGGAAATAGATGCCATCGATGATATCTCACTTACCACCAACGGCATATTGCTGGCAGAACATGCCACAGAGCTGAAACGGGCAGGGTTGAAACGGGTGAATATCAGCCTCGATTCGTTGAAGCCGGCGAGGTTCCAGCATATCACCCGCCGCGGCAGGCTGGAGCAGGTGCTCCGCGGCATCGAGGCGGCTAAGTCCTGCGGGCTGGAGCCGGTGAAGGTGAATGTGGTGGTGATGCGGGGGGTGAACGATGATGAGGTGCTGGACTTCGCCCGGCTGAGTATAAACGAGGGCTGGCATGTGCGTTTCATCGAGCTTATGCCCTTCGGTGGCGATAACCCACCGCTGGGACACTCCATCACCGCACCACGTTCCTCGCTCCAGTTCGTGCCCGCAGCGGAAATAATGGGGCAACTGGCAAGCCTGGGCAAGCTGGAGCCCTGCCTTCCGCCCCGGGGCAACGGACCGGCGCGTTACTACCGCTTTGCCAGCGCCAACGGCACCATCGGTTTCATCACCCCTATAAGCGAACATTTCTGCTTCAATTGCAACCGTCTCCGCCTCACCGCCGATGGTAAGCTGCGTCCCTGCCTGCTCAGCGACCTTGAGGTGGACATCCGCCAGCCCTTGCGCCAAGGGGCTTCAATCGAAGCACTGCACAAAGTGGTCACCGAAGCTATCCGCAATAAGCCCAGACAGCACCAACTAGCTAAAGGTAAAACGGCAAAAAACCGGTCTATGTCCCAGGTGGGAGGTTAGGCATGACGGCGAAGAAGGATATCAGGATGGTGGATGTCAGCGGCAAGGCGGTGACAGTCAGGGAGGCGACGGCGAAGGGGAGGGTGACGATGCAGCCGCAGACGGTGGAGATGATAAAGGAGGGCAGTCTGCCCAAAGGAGATGTGCTGGCAACTGCTAAGGTAGCCGGCATCATGGCAGCCAAGGAGACCCACCGCCTCATCCCCCTGTGCCATCCTTTGCTTATCGAGGATATCAGCCTCGAACTCACCCTCGAAGGTACAGCCGTGGATATAACCGCCACCGTAAAGGGCACGGGCAAGACGGGGTTCGAGATGGAGGCGCTCACCGCAGTGGCAATAGCTGCATTGACGATTTATGATATGTGTAAAGGCGTCGACGCCAAGATGCGACTGCAGGACATCCGTCTGGTGAAAAAGAGCGGCGGTAAAAGCGGCACCGTGGTGCTGGAATAAATACCCCCGTGCTCTCGGGACAGTCCCCGCGGAGAGGAGCATGAAAAATAACGCTCTGAAAATAAACCCCGCCGATAATGTGGTCATCGCACTGCAGGCTCTGAAGAAAGGCGATGCGGTGGTGCTGGACGATGGACAGTCGTTCGAGGTCACCGAGGATATACCGGCAGGGCATAAGATAGCCCTGAAGGACATCGCTCCAGGTGAGAAGGTCTATCGCTATGGCGAGCCTATTCTGGAAGCGACCAGGGAGATACACAAGGGTGAGTGGGTGCACCTGCACAACGCCCGTCCTTGTCTCGGCGATCTCACTGCTTAATGATGGGGGCGACCATGGAGTTCAAAGGGTATAAGCGCGAGGACGGCGGCTATGGCGTCAGAAATCACGTGGTGGTGATGTGCTCGGTCAACTGCGCCAGCGGTGTGGTACAGGCAATCAACCGCGCCCTCCCCGAAGTGGTGCCGGTAATCAATAACTACGGCTGTGGCACCGTGGGGACCGACGCCGCAATTATGGTACGCACCCTGGCGGGAATCGGGAACAGCCCCAATGTCGCCGCCGTGCTGGTTATCGGGCTGGGATGCGAGGGCTTGAAGCCGGACTATCTGGCAAACTCGATTAAGGGGAAGCCTGTGGAATGTCTGGTCATCCAGCGCGATGGTGGCAGCGCAGCCACCACAAAGAAGGGCATCCAGATAGCAAAGCGGTTCCTTTCGCTGGCAAAATCACAGAAAAGGGTGTCGGCACCTGTAGCAGAATTGATGGTGGGGGTGGAGTGCGGAGGCTCCGACAGCTTCTCCGGGATCACTGCCAATCCCGCCGTGGGCTACGCCGCCGACCTGTTTGTAAAAGAAGGCGCCACAGTGGTACTTTCCGAGACCACCGAGATGATCGGCACGGCACATATACTCAAGCGCCGGGCAGCTACTCCAGAACTCGGTGGACAGATCGAAAAGTTGATTAACGACCAGGAAAAGAAGGTGCGTCAGGCCCTGGGCGAATTCGCCGGGCTGGTGATAGCGCCGGGCAACATCGAGGGCGGGCTTTCTTCCATCGTGGAGAAATCGCTCGGCTGCATTGTGAAAGGCGGCACAACGCCTGTAAACGAATTAGTCTCCTATGCGCAGCGACCCGGCAAACGCGGGCTGGTGATTATGGACACGCCGGGCTACGACATCGATTCCATGGCTGGCATCGCCGCCGCCGGCGCCCAGATAATCCTGTTCACCACGGGGCAGGGGACTCCAGCAGGGTTCCCCGCAGTCCCGGTCATAAAGGTCGCCAGCAATTCCACCTGCTACCGTAATATGCCCGGCGATATAGATGTTAACGCTGGAAGCATAATCGATGGTGGTAAGACCATCGAGCAGGTGGGGGAGGAAATTTACCAGCTGGCTATTAAAGTGGCTAACGGCGAACTTACCTGCGCCGAGAAAAACCTCTCCATCCCGTTTAATTATCTCAAAGAGGGACCGACTTTCTAACCGTCCGGCACTTTATTTCACCCTCACCTCAGTCCTCTCCCATCAAGGGAGAGGAAGTAAGGCGAGGCTCTCCTATCAAGAGAGACTCATCCTTATTATCCCTCTCCCCCTTGGGGGAGAGGTTAGGTGAGGGGGAGCCTGCCAGCCTGCTGGACTGGCACACAGAATAGTCTTTCACCTTGACTTATGTGTTAAAATTGAGGCGACCTTGAGTCGGGGAGTCCAAGAAGATGGTGAATACAGTCTCCGGTCCTATTGCCTCTGAGAAGCTGGGGTGGACGCTGGTGCACGAGCACTTCTACTTCGCCTATCCCGGCTGGCAGGCAGATGCTTCAATGGTACCCTACGATTGCCAGGCACTGTTGCGGGCAGGGCTTGAGATGTGCCAGACGCTTAAGTCCGCCGGTATCCAGACTATAATTGATGCTACCCCCAACGACACCGGCGGTCGCGAGCCTCAGCTTTTTAAGGAACTTTCCTCGAGAAGCGGGATAAACATCATCTGCACCACAGGGCTTTATACCGAAAGCAGAGGCGCGCCCACCTACTGGCAGGTCAAGATGGCTTATGGTGCTGACATCGCCAGGATGATGTCTGAGCTTTTTATCACCGAACTGACGAAAGGCATCGGCAACAGCGGGGTGAAGGCTGGCGTCATAAAGGTAGCGTCGAGCGCAACGTTGACGGAATATGAGAAGGAGGTGCATAAGGCGGCGGTGATGGCACAGAAAGCCACCGGTGCGCCTATCATCACTCATACCGATGGGCTGAGCGGTGTGGAGCAGGCTGAATTTTTGCTCACTCAGGGAGCCAACCCCCGAAAGGTGCTCATCGGGCACGTGACCAACTCTGAGGAGATAGACTACCACCGGGCGATACTCAAGAGGGGCGTCTGCATCTGCTTCGACCGGCTGGGGCTGGTATCTCCGTTCACCGCTCCCGACGAAATCAACGTGAGAAATATCGCCACGCTGGTCAGGGAGGGTTATGTTGACCGGATTATGCTATCGCACGACGTGGTAAACTTCTGGCTGGGCAGGACCGCCGGAGATGTCAGTCCCGCCAGAAGGGCAGAACCGTTGCGGAGCGTTGACCACATTTGCCGGAACGTTGTCCCTGCACTCAAGGCACAGGGCGTTAGCGATGAAGAGATAATGACGATGATGGTGGAAAACCCGAAGCGGCTGCTTTCAAGCGACTGAAGGGGTGTATGAAGATGCTGGTCTGGTGGATAGTAGCTGTAATTACCGCTGCGGTGGCAGGCGGTGCCATCGGCTATTTCACCGTTGACCCGTTGCTCAACCTGGTCACCCGCCTGAGTACGGTAAGAATCGGTCCCTGGGGCACCAGTCTTGCCGCCGGCAGTACCTCCGCCAACCCGTACCTGCGGGCGTGGATAGCAAGGCACGCGCTCCTGGCATTGAGAAAGGAAGAGACCATTTATTTCTCAGCTTATGTCGACGATGAGGGCGAACCTCTTCGCGGCGATTGCGACTATAAAATAGAGGGGGAGGCACCGGAGGCGCGGTGGTGGTCGATAACAGTCTACGGCGAGGACGACTTCCTGATACCCAATGAACAGGGACGTTATTCCTGGGGCTCAACTGAAATAAAACTGAACGAAAACGGGCGCTTTGCTATCTATCTTTCCCCTACACCGAAGGAAGGCTACTGGTTGCCCACCGGCGAGGCGAAAAGGCTGTGCCTCAGCCTGCGGCTTTACAATCCGGGTCCGGCCTATTATAACCGTGCCGCACTGAGGACAGTCGAGCTGCCACATATTACCAGGGTGAGCTAGAATGGGCACGTTGATAGCAGTCACAATAGCGGTGGCACTGGTGGTGGCGGTGGTGGTCAACCTGCTCCGGGTATCACGCATACCGAGGGCTATAATGAGGCGCACGGTCAAGCTCTATCCCGCCAACCAGTGGGTGTTCGCTCGACCGGCGACGGCGAGGGACAGGGTTATAGTAAGACCATCGCCCGACCTCCACTACTCCATCCTGCACTATGATATAAATCGCTGTCCGTTGCGCCTTACCGCCGTCATTCCTTCAGGTCAGTACTGGTCGGTCTCCGGCTATGCTATGAATACGGACAACTTCTTTGTTATCAATGACCTCCAGGCGAAATCAAGCCCCGTTCAGGTGGTGCTGGTGCCGAAAGGGACAAAATACATCAATGCCAGCGGCAGGGCTCACCTGGTCACAGCACCCACTAAAGAGGGCATCATCCTCATCCGTACGGTGATCCCCAGCAAGGCTGACATCCCCCGGCTCAGGGAGGTACAGAAACAGTCCACTGTGGAGCTGCTTCAAGTCAAAAGCTAGTGACCGCGACTTGACCTGCTTTAGCAGGCACCACTAGCGGATGCCGATTTCGCGCGAGATGACAAGAAGCTGTATCTCCGAAGTCCCCTCGGTGATGGTGCCCATGCGGGAGTCGCGGAAGTAGCGCTGGGCAACGGACTCTTCTGTCAGACCGTAGCCACCGTGTATTTGCAGGGCTTCGGTGGTGACCCGTTCTGCCACCTGGCTGGCAAACAGCTTTGCCATCGCCGCCTCTTTTATGTGCGGCTTGTTCACATCATAAAGCCAGGCAGCGTAAAAGATGAGCCATCTGGCGGCTTCGATCTCCATCGCCATCTGGGCTAATTTAAAGGAGTTGAACTGGAATTTGGCGATGGGCTGACCGAACTGCACTCTCTCCTGGGAATACTTTAACGCCGCATCAAAGGCAGCACGGGCAAGCCCCAGGCTGCGCGCAGCGTGGGAGATCCTGCCCCCGGTAAGCGTTTCCATGACATAGCGGAAGCCGTTGCCCTCCTCACCGATGATGTTTTCGGCGGGAATGGTGCAGTCGTCGAAGACCAGCTCAGCCACTTCGCCGGAACGGGCACAGAACTTGTGAATTTTGGAGCGGCTGAAACCGGGGGAGTCTTTCTCCACGATGAACAGGCTGATACCGCGGGTGCCTTTAGTCTTGTCGGTAACGGCGGCGGTGACCACATAATCGCAAAATGTGCCGTTGGTGATGAACATTTTGGTGCCGTTGAGCACCCATTTCCCGTTCTTCTTCACCGCCGTGGTCTGGATGGAGGCAGCATCGGAGCCGGCGTTGGGCTCGGTGAGCCCGAAAGCGGCGATTTTTTGTCCCCTGATCGCCGGGACGAGGAATTTCTGCTTCTGCTCTTCGGTGCCGCGGTTATAGATAGCACCGGTGCCGATGCCGCTCTGCACCATGGTGCCGGCGGCTATGCCGACGCTGTGATAAGCTATCTCCTCAACACAAATACAATCGCCGATCTTCCCCAGCCCCGCACCACCATATTTTTCGGGGTACCGGGCACAAAGGTACCCCAGTCCCCCCATCTTGGGAAAGAGCTGCACCGGGAAGGACGAGGTCTTTTCAGCCTCGTCAACAAGAGGTGCCACCTCTTTCTGGGCGAAGTCCCTTATCGCCTCCTGGAACATCTTCTGTGCTTCTGTAAGTTCGAAGTCCATAGTACCTCCTTATACAAGCTTCTTCATAAAAATATTAAGGCAAAGCCTTAATATTGTATCGCAAACGCATAAAAAGTAAAATATGGTACCCGAGTACAGTTTTTCAGAGGACAGGTGCTGGCACTGCTTCCTCCACAGTGAAGAGGGTGGAGTAAAGATGGAAATAATACCGGCTATAGATATCCGGGGCGGCAGGTGCGTCCGGCTCTACCAGGGCGACTATTCCAGGGAGACGGTGTTTTCCGAAGACCCGGTGGCGGTCGCCCTCGAGTGGCAAAAGCAGGGCGTCCGCTGGCTGCACCTGGTCGACCTCGATGGCGCAGCAAAAGGCAGACCGATGAATATGCCGACCATCGAGGCGATAGTGAGTAAGGTCAACCTTTTCGCCCAGGTCGGCGGCGGCATCAGGGACAGCAACACCGTGTCCCGCCTGCTCGATTTAGGGGTCAGGCGTGTAATCCTGGGCACAGCGGCTGTGGAGAGTCCGGAGCTGGTGGCAGAAATCTGCCAGAAGTTCGGCGAGGCGGTGGTGGCGGGGATCGACGCCCGCGACGGCTATGTGGCTACCCGCGGCTGGCTTCAAGATACCGGCATCACAGCTCTGGAGCTGGCAAAGAGGATGGCTGGTCTCGGCGTAAAAAGGGTTATCTACACCGACATAAAGCGGGACGGCACGCTCACCAGCCCTGACTTCGAGGCTATCGAGAGGATGGTGAAGGGCGTGGACCTGCCCATAATCGCCGCCGGCGGCATCTCCAGACTGGAGCACCTGGTGAAGCTGAAAAAGCTCGGGGTAGAAGGCGCTATCATAGGTAAAGCCCTTTACACCGGCGATATAGACTTAAAACGGGCTCTGGAACTGCAGGACTGAACGGGCAGGTCATCTCCAGAGAAGGTGGTGTACGATGATAAAATTCGATGAACGAGGACTGGTACCGGTCATAGTCCAGGACTGTGATACCGGTGAAGTGCTCATGCTGGCTTATGCCAACAGGGAGGCTCTCCAGCACACGCTGGAAAGCGGCGAGGTCTGGTTTTACAGTCGCAGCCGTCAGGAGCTATGGCACAAAGGGGAGACTTCCGGTAGCACGCTGACGGTACATTCTATTGCCAAGGACTGCGATAGCGACGCCATACTTATTCGAGCCCGCCCCGCCGGTCCGGTGTGCCACACTGGCAACAGGAGCTGCTTTTTCCAGGGCTTTGATGCCAGCGACCTTGACTAGCGAAGCTACTGCTGGCCCGGACTATCGGATTCGACCACCGTCCGCAGCGCTACCAGTGCTGCCTCCAACTGGGCATCGTCTGGCTCCCTCGTGGTCAGCGACTGCAACCACAGACCGGGAACGATGAGGCTGCGCATCACGGGACTATCAGAATG
Organism: Dehalococcoidia bacterium; assembly: GCA_034433775.1. Taxonomy (GTDB): domain Bacteria; phylum Chloroflexota; class Dehalococcoidia; order GIF9; family UBA5629; genus CALJTV01. Next base: position 2,247 of record DAOUAI010000012.1, on the reverse strand, counting down.
CGCCGCGCTGAAGCGGACGAACTCGTAGCCCAGAGCAGCGATGACCGGGATGAGGACGATGCGGGAAAGTATGCTCAGCCACAGGGAAGGGCGACCGAACAGGGCAAAAACGAAGATAGCGATGACCAGCACCGCCACCAGAAAGCTGGTGCCGCAGCGGACATGCGATGTAGAGTAGCCTTTAACGCTGGCGAGTTCCAGTGGCATGCCGCTTTCGTAGGCGTTCACCACCTTATGCTCGGCACCGTGATAGGCGAACAGCCTTCTGATATCCGGCATCAGCGCTATCACCTTCAGATAGGCGATGAAGACGCCGATGCGCAGTACTCCCTCGATAATGTTGCTCAGCAGGGCTGATGTTATGTAAGGGTCGATTAGGTAGCGGGTGATTAACAGCGGGAGCACGAAGAAGAGGACTACGCCGAAGCCGATGCCAAGGGCAACCGTCCCCCAGAGCATTGCTGGGGAAAGGCTCTTCTGCTCCTCTTCAGCCGCAGCTATCTGGGCTGAGTGAAGGATGGACTGGACGCCAAGTGCCAGCGTCTCGATGAGGATGATGATGCCTCTGAGGAAAGGTAGCTCTCTGAGCCTGTCTTTGTACAGACCGGGGAGAGGCTGACTGGTGACGGAGAGTCCGCCATCGGGGCGGCGCACTGCGATTGCCATTTTCTCCCTGCCGCGCATCATCACCCCCTCGATCACCGCCTGCCCGCCGTAGTATATCGGTCTTGAAGCTGACATAGAGCCTTCCCTCAGGGCGTAGCTGGACATATTTCAGCCAGCAACGTATTCAGCCGGACTCAAGAACGGTGAGAGCGGAATAAAATGCACTGTCAATGCAGCGGGGTAGGGGAAAGGACAGCTTCGGGGTACAGGGACTGCCATATTGCAGGTCAGTCCTTTATCTTGTAGCGCCGCTTGAAGCGCTCCACCCTGCCGGCGGTATCGACTATGCGCTGCTCGCCGGTGAAGAACGGGTGGCACTTACTGCACAACTCCACCTTCAGCACCTTCTTGGTGGAGCCGGTGGTGAATGTATTGCCGCAGGAGCATATCACCTGGGCGTCGTTGTAGTACTGCGGATGTATCTTGGCTTTCACTGCGCTGTCTCCGGATATACGCTGACCTTCCGCTTATTATTGCTTGTCGGTTCGTACTTCACGATGCCGTCGACCAGGGCAAAGAGGGTATAGTCCTTGCCCACGCCCACATTGGTGCCGGGGTAGACCTTCGTCCCCCGCTGTCTCACCAGAATGGTGCCGGCGTGGACGAGCTGACCGGCGAACCTTTTCACCCCCAGCCTCTTTGCCTGACTATCGCGTCCGCAGCGAGTGCTGCCGCCGCCTTTCTTATGTGCCATATCTAACTTTCACCTCCACTGGTCGTCTTCTTCCTGCTGGTCATCTTTTTACTGCTGGTCGCATCTTTTTTCGTGCTGGTCCTTGTCCTTTTCGTTACCTTTTTCGGCTCCTCCACCGCTTCGCCCGGCTTAACGATGTCTTCTATGCGGAGCATGGTATAGAGCTGGCGGTGCCCCTTTTTACGGCGATAGCGTGTCTTCGCCTTATATTTAAAGACGATTATCTTGTTGCCCTTCTTCTCGCCGAGGCAGGTCGCCATCACCTTTGCCCCCTCGACGGTCGGTGTGCCGATAATGGCATCGCCGTCGTCGGAGATAAGCAGCACGCTGGACAGCTCCACCTTCTCGCCCTCAGTTGCAGGCAGCCTGTCGACCTCTATGGTCTGCCCCGGCGACACCTTATACTGCTTACCGCCGGTCTCTACTATTGCATAAGTCTGGGTCATTTCGAAAACAGCTTTTTAATTTACCAGAACAAACGACAGATGTCAAACTTCCGTACCCCTCCAGCAGACCGGTGGCACTTGCCCCCACCTGGTCCCGCCTCAAATTTCCCAGTCTGGACTCTTCACAGCACTTTACCATGACGCTGTAGCTCTACATGGTGCGGCACCAACGGTCACCGCCGGTGTGACAACTTTCCCCGTAAACCAGCCCCCGACATATTGATTGACGGATTGTGGCTTCGAGCGCCTCAGAAAGTGAGGTTGTTTCCCTAACGATTACGACGCGCTTGACAAACTCTAGTAAATGGAGTATCTTCATTGTAGATACCCTCACGGAGGTTTAGTATGAAAACACGTGTTCAGAAGTGGGGTAATAGTCTGGCTTTGCGTATCCCTAAGTCTTTCGCCGCCGAAGTTGGACTTGAGAAAGAGACGCCTGTC
>DAOUAI010000011.1:0-1753 GCA_034433775.1 Dehalococcoidia bacterium | reverse complement strand
CGGTACCGGTGCTGGCTTTCCGGGACTGCCGCTCAAGATTGTTCTCGCCTACCCCAGGCTGGTGCTCCTGGAGTCCACAGCCAAAAAAGCAGCCTTCCTTCAGCATGTCATCGGCAGGCTCGGTCTGGAAAATGTGGAAGTGGTAAATGCCAGAGCCGAAGAAGTAGCGCATTCGCCAGTCTACCGTGAGCAATTTGACCTTGTTCTCTCCCGCGCAGTGGCCCTGTTGCCCACCCTAGTGGAGCTCACTCTGCCCTTCTGCCGGGTGGGGGGAAAGTTTATCGCCCAGAAAAAGGGCAAGATTGACCAAGAGGTAACCAGCGCAGAGAAAGCCATAGCGCTGCTGGGAGGCAAGCTCGATGGGGTGAAAAGGATAGAACTGGACGAATTTGTAGAGCCGCGTTACCTGGTGGTTGTTGATAAAATATTTTCGACACCGGATAAATACCCTCGCCGTCCGGGGGTGCCAGAGCGACGGCCCTTGTAGGAGGTGAACGAAGATGTGGCATACGAGGTATCACAGCTTCTACTTCGGTGTCCCTCCCTTTGGCTTCTGCTTTCATGCCTTCCGTCCTTTTTCCAGCAGAAAAGAGTATCTGCACATGCTCGAAGAATATAAGAAAGAGCTGGAAGAGGAGCTCAGGGAAGTGGAAAAGGAGATAGAAGAAGTAAAGAAAAGCGTCTAGCAATCAGGACTTGAAATGCCCAGGCGTGGAGAGGCCCGGGATTTGACTGTAGACCATTCAAAAGGGGGTTGCCTTGTATTTGCTTGCCGTTCAGCGCCTGGCAGCTAAAGTATTTGCGCCCTGGAGTATAGGCATCACCTTCTCTCAAACCCTGAGCAGCCAGCCATGCCTGTGCCTAACACCTCCTGATATCCGTCGCCAGTCGCATTTGTGATTTGGCTGGCATAGCGTTATAATAGAAAACGTTATGGAAAAGGGTACCTGGAAAGTGAAAACCGGCCTGGCGCAGATGCTGAAAGGCGGGGTGATCATGGATGTGGTCACACCTGAGCAGGCAAAAATTGCCGAAGAGGCGGGTGCCTGTGCGGTGATGGCCCTGGAACGCGTGCCGGCAGATATCCGTGCAGCCGGCGGAGTAGCTCGCATGGCCGACCCGACCATAATCTTGTCCATAATGGAAGCAGTCAGCATCCCGGTAATGGCCAAATGCCGTATCGGTCATTTCGCTGAGGCTCAGATACTGGAGGCGCTGGGCGTTGATTTTATTGATGAGTCCGAAGTGCTCACTCCGGCTGACGAAAGCCACCATATCTGGAAACACGACTTTAAGGTCCCCTTCGTTTGTGGCTGCCGTGACCTAGGCGAGGCATTACGCCGTATTGCCGAAGGAGCAGCCATGATCCGCACCAAGGGCGAAGCAGGGACAGGCAATATCGTGGAAGCGGTAAGACATATGCGGGCGGTCCAGGATGGAATTCGCCGTCTCCAGGCTTTACGGGAAGACGAGTTGGTAGCCGAGGCCAAAGCCCTGGGTGCTCCCCTGGAATTGGTCATGGAGGTCCATAAGACTGGCAAGCTACCCGTGGTAAACTTTGCCGCCGGTGGCGTGGCCACGCCGGCCGATGCCGCTTTGATGATGCAACTGGGGGCCGAGGGAGTATTCGTGGGGTCAGGGATTTTTAAGTCCAGCGACCCTGTAGCCAGAGCCAAGGCTATCGTCCAGGCTACCACCCACTACAATGACCCGGCCATTCTGGCCCAGGTTTCCAAGGGTATCGGAACAGCTA
>DAOUAI010000010.1:0-3671 GCA_034433775.1 Dehalococcoidia bacterium | reverse complement strand
TATGCCCAGAGTAAAGGTCGGTGATATAGAAATTTATTACGAGAGCCACGGGGAAGGGGAACCGCTGCTACTCATCATGGGTTTTGGTTCTTACTCTGCCCACTGGCATGTCATCATCCCACATTTTGCTGAAGAGTTCAGGGTAATAGCTTTCGATAACCGCGGCACCGGGCAGAGCGATAAGCCAGATTACCCCTACACTTTAAAGATGATGGCTGATGACGCCAAAGGGCTGCTCGATGTGCTGGGTATTGATAAGGCGCATGTCTTCGGTGTCTCTATGGGCGGGATGATAGCGCAGGAATTTGTCCTTAATTATCCTGAGAGGGTACACTGTCTCGTCCTGGGCTGTACCAACTGCGGCGGTAAACATTCGGTGCCTCCTTCTGCAGAAGCACTTGCCTTTCTTTTTGGTCCTGAGATGGCGAAGCTGTCTGTGGAAGAGAGGGCGAGGTTAACTGTCCACTGGCTGTGGACAAGGGAATTCATTGAAAAACACCCTGAGGCGGTAGACAACTATGTTACTATTACCTCGCGTTATCCCACGCCGGTGCACGGCTTCAGGCGCCAGGCGGAGGCGATAGCGGGACACGATACCTATGACAGGTTGCCACGGATAAAAGTCCCTACGCTGGTGATAACCGGCGATTCTGATAGACTTATTCCACCGGAAAACTCGAGGATCCTGGCTTCGCGTATACCTGGCGCCGAGCTGGTGATACTGAAGAACGCCGGGCACGGCTTTATCACCGATGCCACCGAAGAAGCCAGTAAGGTAATCATCGATTTCTTGAAGCGACAATCGAAGAAAGCCTGAGCTATCATAATAGCAGGCAGGAACACCTCAGGAAGGGCACTGGAGTTCCGGGTATTAAGTTTTCACTGCTTTCCTACTTACCTTTCTCCGTCTGAGCCACAACACTAGAGCCAGAATAGCGCCCCAGATAGGGGAGAAGACGATAAGCCAGATGACGAGGTCTGCCAATACTTTCCCGGCTATGACAAGTCCACGGGCTGCAGATTTCAGTGTTTGCATGGTGTCTCCATCTGGTTCCGCCGATGGGTCAGGTCTTTTTGCAGGTTCACCTATGGTTGGCACAACCTGACAAAAGCCCCGTCAAGGTGATCGGCAGGTACGCGAAGGGAGGTGCTGCCCCTTTCATCGCCCCCTTGCTTACCGGGCGGCTATCCACAAAAGTTCATAGTAGTGCTCATTGAAGATGGTAACGGCATTCTGCTATGCTGGAGGGTGCAGAAAGGGGCGATATGAGTAAGTCTATCGTTGAGGAGCTGGAACCATTATTTAATCCCAGATCGGTGGCGGTGGTGGGGGCAACAAACAACTGGAACAAGTGGGGCTTTTTCACCTTTTCCAGCGCATTGAACGGCTTTCCAGGACCGGTGTACCCGGTGAACAATCGCGAGACTGAAGTACTGGGGAGAAAGGCTTATACCAGGGTGACGGAGATCCCCGAGCCTGTTGACCTGGTGGTCATCGTGGTGCCGGCACCCAGCGTACCTTCGGTGATGGAGGACTGTGTGGCTAAGGGGGTAAAGGCGGGGGTGATCATCTCTGCCGGCTTCGCTGAGACGGGGGCTGAGGGGAGAAGACTTCAGGACGAGGTGCTCAGAATTGCGCGAAAGGGCGGCATTCGATTCATCGGTCCCAATTGTATGGGCTACTGGAGTGCCACCTCAAATTTGAGGGCTGTCATGTTCCCGCTTCCGGTAATGGACGGTCCGCTGGCTTTTGTATCACAAGGGGGCAATGTGGGGGGCGCGGTGGTGATCTCCGGCTACCACAGGGGGGTGGGCTTTCATCGCTATGTGAGCTGCGGCTGTGCTGCTGACATTCAGATCGAGGACTATATCGAGTACTTTGGCGAAGACCCCGGGGTAAAGGTGATACTGGCTTATATCGAGGGACTGAGTGATGGTAAGCGCTTTCTGGAGAAGGTGTCTAAAGTAACACCTCGAAAACCGGTGATCGTTCTTAAACCAGGAAGGACGGATGCTGCGGCTAAAGCCATAGTCTCGCATTCTGGCGCGCTGGCAGGGTCTGATGATATTTACGAGGCTGCATTTAAGAGCATCGGAGTACTCAGGGTGGACAGTCCTGAAGAATTGCTCGATGTGGCTATTGGCTTGCTCACTCAACCGCTGCCACGCGGCAGGAACGTAGCTATTCTTACACCTGGTGGTAGTTATGGTGTGCTCTGCGCCGACGCCTGCGCCGCTGAGGGGCTGAACGTGGTCAAACTTCCGCAGAAGGTGATCGCGGAACTCGACCGGGTATTTCCACCGAGGTGGAGCCGTGGCAATCCGGTGGACCCCGCTGGTGACAGGAATTTTATCACCTATCTCACAGCTCCGATGAAGCTACTCAGGGTGGAGGAAGTGGATGCGCTCATCTTCATGGGCTTCGGTGGTTTTTCCATCTTCGCCTCTTTATTTGCCTCCTTCGGACGGGACAACAGCGGCGCTTTTACTGTACAAGTGCCGATGAGGCAGTCACCGCAGGAGCTGTTACCGGACTTAAAGAGGGCACTGGAGTCCAGAGACGTGACACAGATAAAGGAGGCATTGCGCCCTGTTATCTCTGCGCTGGCTACTTTATCAGGCACATACTATGAGCACGAGGTCGAGGACTTTTGCCGGCTGGTCGCCTCGGCGGTGGCAGAGGGGCGGATTGATGCCCTGCTATTGCTTAACGCCTTTCGACCAGCAGAAGCGGTAGCTAGTACCGAAGCTGCTAGCAGCGAGAGGTTGGTGCCAGAGGAGGCAATAGCCCGCTTTTTCCGGGGGGTGGCTGAGCAGTGGGTGGCAGAATATGGAAAGCCGGTGCTGACCACTACCTTCTTTGCCGAAGACCAGCCGCGGTTACACGGCTCACATTATGTTTACCGCTCGGGGACACATGCTGCCAAGGTGCTGGCAAAGCTAGTGGAGTACAAAGAGTTTTTGGAGAAGGTAGGCGTGCGCCAGCCAGCCGGGACGGTCATCGGTTCCGCGGGTATTTAGAACTTCCCCTCGATGCAATAAGCCGCCCGATTGCTTACAGTATAACAACATAATTTTTGGTATCCGCTTAATTTTTGTCCTTTATTGTCCTATATTGCATAGCGTGGTTAACCTGATTTAAATGCAGAAGGTGGGCGATACACATCATTTTTCAACAACAGGGGATTGAACCTTGCTTATTTGGCGGGCATAATAAACGCATAGGAGGTGAGAGGATGTTCGGTGTCAGGCATTTTGCGTCGGTGGTAACCCTGCTATTATTGGTGGTCTGTGGCTGTGCGCCGCAGGTGGGCGAGCAGGACTGCGGTGCCCTGCAGGCTGAGCTGGAAAGCGTGAAAGCTGAGCTCGAAAGGACCGGAGCCGAGCTTGAGAAGACAAGAGTCCAATTAGCAAGCGCAAAAGGTGCTACCCTCGAAGAGCTTTTGCGCCAGCGGCGTTCGGTGAGGGAATATAGCGAAGCCCCTTTGACCAAAGAGGAAGTGATGAAATTGCTCTGGGCAGGGCAGGGGATAACGAAGCCTCCCCGGTACCGCACAGCGCCTTCAGCAGGTGCGTTGTACCCGCTTGAGCTCTATGTGGTGGTGGGCAATGTGACAGGTCTGGGGTCCGGGGTTTACAAGTATGACCCTGTACAGAACAGTGTTAGACTG
>DAOUAI010000009.1:0-18455 GCA_034433775.1 Dehalococcoidia bacterium | reverse complement strand
CCTTCGGTCAACCGACACTTCTTGGTGATAAACCTGTGATTGGCGACTGGAACGGTGATGGCAAAGACGAGATAGGCGTGTGGCGCACGACCGACCGGCAGTGGTATTTAGACAAGAACGGGAATGGTGTCTGGGATGGTGAGCCCACGGATGAAATAATGGGTCCCTTTGGTCAGCCGGCGCTTGGTGACATCCCAGTGGCGGGCAACTGGAATGGTGTGGGGGCGGACGAGATAGGCGTTGCCCGACCCAGCGGTGGTGATCTCTACTGGTACCTTGACTATAACGGCAACGGTGTCTGGGACGCGGGTGCCGATAAGCAATATGGACCTTATGGCTTCAGCAACGACGTCCCTATCGTGGGCAGGTGGCACCTGGCACGGTGAAGCCAGCAGACGCTTCAAAGGATTCGGTCAGGCTGGAACAACTACTCCAGCCTGACCTCTTTGTCATTCTGCTGGTCGGCGACAGCTAGCTCCTCAGATTATAGCGTGATGGTCACAGGTTGACTTTCCGTGCGCCTGTAGGCTACAATTGCATTCAAATTGGAGTGCAATGCAGGACAGAGTGACCATAAAGATACCCCGGGAGCTTTACCGCAGGCTGGAGAAGATGATAGAAAGGACTGGCTTTTCCAGCGTTACAGAGTTTATCGTGTTTGTCATGCGGACTCTGGCCATGGGCGGTCCGGTAAGTGCGTCGGACAGGCTCACTGCCGAGGAGGTTAGAGCAATCAGAGAGCGACTGAGAAAGCTGGGGTATCTTAAGGAAGAGTGAAGGACATGCAAGGCACCCTAGCGCTGGTGATTTTTGTTGTCATAGGTTTTCTTGCCCAGTTTATCGATGGTACTGTGGGCATGGGATATGGGGCTTTCTCGGCGACTTTTCTAATCGGCATAGGGTTATGCCTGCTTTAGCCAGTGCTTCGATACACACCGCAGAGGTGTTCACCACTCTGGTCTCAGGTGTGTCCCACTGGGGGTTTGGTAACGTAAAGAGGGACTGGCTGATATTGCTGGCTGTTCCCGGGGCTGTGAGTGGGGCGATGGGTGCCTATTTTCTCAGCTCGGTGTCGGGCGATGCGATGAAGCCGTTTATCGCCGCTTTTCTCCTGGCGCTGGGCATCATCATTCTATTCAGGTTCGCCCGTCGTAAAAACGAAAATGACCCGAGCCCGGCTGTGACTACCGCTGCCGCGCCGGCTTCTAAGACCTCGAGATACAGGGTTGGCGTCTTGGGGTTTGTGGCAGCGTTTTTCGATGCTGTTGGTGGTGGGGGCTGGGGACCTATTGCTACACCGGGGCTGATACTCAGTGAGAACACTGAGCCGGGTAAGGTCATCGGCACGGTGAATATGGCGGAGTTTTTTGTAGCTCTGGTAATAGCCGGTACCTTTTTCGGTGTGCTGGGTGCAGAGCGGTATGACTGGCGGATGATAGGCATGCTGCTTATCGGTGGCATTATAGCGGCGCCGCTGGCTGCTTACCTGTGCAAAAAGTTGCCTGCGCGTCTGCTGGGCATGGTGGTGGGTGTGGCGCTTATCATATACAACCTGAAGACACTGCTAACGACTATATTTTAACATTTTAACGGAGGTGTATCCGAACTATGGAGTTAAAAGACATGGAGAACGAGAGCATTTACATTATCAGGGAAGCTTTTGCCGAGTTCAAAAGACCGGCGGTCCTGTGGAGCACGGGGAAGGATAGCACAGCCACTCTATGGCTATGCCGCAAAGCTTTCTTTGGCAAAATCCCGTTCCCGGTGATCCACATAGATACTGGCTATAAATTCAGACAGATGTACGATTTCAGGGACAGACTTGCCAGAGAGTGGGGAATGGAGCTGGTGGTTGCCAGAAACGAGAAGGCGATGCAGGAAGGTGTTGGTCCACAGCAAGGTAAATTCGAATGCTGTACCAGGCTCAAGACGCAGGCGCTGATGAAATGTCTGGAGGTATATAAGTTCGATGCCCTGATTTTAGCCATCCGCCGGGACGAGCATGGCATAAGGGCTAAGGAGAGGTATTTTTCACCGCGGGACAGGGACTTCAAATGGGACTACAAGGACCAGCCTTTGGAGATGTGGGACCAGTACCAGATTGGGACTGAAGATGAGACTCACACCAGGGTCCACCCCATCCTGCACTGGAGGGAACTCGACGTCTGGGAGTACATAAAGCAGGAAGGTCTACCGGTCAACCCTATGTACTTTGCTAAAGACGGCAAGCGGTACCGCAGTCTGGGCTGCGAGCCCTGCACCAACCCGATCGGTTCCAGCGCCAGCACCATCGATGAGATAGTGGAAGAGCTGAGGGTGACCAGAATAGCTGAGAGGTCGGGGAGGGCGCAGGACAAGGAGCGGGCGTTCACCATGCAGAAGCTGCGGGCGTTGGGTTACATGTAGATAGATGGAGGGTAGAATGAAGGTAAACGTGGTAATAGTAGGGCATGTAGACCACGGCAAGTCCACCCTGATAGGCAGGTTGCTTTATGACTCCGACACCATCACTGAAGGGAGGGTGGAGGAGATACAGAAGCTGGCACAGGAGTACAATAAAAGGTTCGAGTTCGCCTATTTTATAGATGCCTTTGACGATGAACTTAAAGAAGAGCGCACCATCGATACCACCGGGGTCATGTTCAAGGGCAAGAACCTGTATATCGTGACCGATGTACCGGGGCATAAGGAATTTATTAAAAACATGCTCAGCGGTGCCTCACGGGCTGATGTCGCTGTGCTGGTGGTGGCAGCTGACGAAGGCATCCAGGAGCAGACGCGGCGGCATGTGTTCTTGATAAGCATGCTGGGACTGAAGAAGCTGTTTGTGGTGGTGAACAAGATGGACGCCGTGGGCTATAGCGAAGAAATATTCAACGGTGTCAAGAGGAAGGTCGCCAGCTTACTTGCCTCGTTTGGCTACGGAGATGTCCCCTTTATCCCCGGCTCGGCTATGGAGGGTGACAACATTTACCGCAAGTCAAGCAGAATGCCCTGGTACCGCGGTCCCACCTTGATCGGGGCACTGGACGGTATGGAACTGGCAGAGCGGCAGGAAAGACCGCTGAGGTTTGTTGTCCAAGATAATTACATTGTTGATGGGAGGGAGGTCACTGTGGGCAGGGTGGAATCGGGCAGGCTGTGCAGAGGTGACGAGCTGGTGTTCTCTCCTTCGGGGGTCAGGGGTATTGTAGAGCAGATAAAGGTCTTCGGTGGGGAGCTTGATATAGCTGGAGAGGGTGACAGCGTGGGGCTGGTCATCACCTGTCGACCCGAGCGTGGCGATGTCGGCGGCTTGCTCGACGATGCACCAAAAAGCACCATCAATTTTCTTGGCGAGGTGGTCCTGGTGAGGGACAGATTAAGCAAGGGTGAGGTGCTGGAACTGAAGTGCGGCACACGCCGGGTCAAATGCCGTGTCAGAGAGTTCCGGGAAAAGATAGACTCGGAGACGAGCGAGGTGGTGGCTAAGAGACCTGACTTCATCAGTGAACACGAGGCGGCGACCATCGTCTTTGAGAGTGAGCCCATTGTAGTCGAGAAGTTTTCCGAGATACCCGAGCTGGGCAGGTTTATCCTGGTGCGAGGGAAAAATATCGGTGCCGGAATAGTCCTGGAGGTGGCGACGTGATATTCGTCCTAGGGATAGATGGTGCCACCTGGACAGTAGTGAAGCCGAACCTTGACTTACTCCCTTCGTTCAAAAGGCTATGCCAGCTAGGTGATTGCCGCGACCTGGTCATTAAAGAAAGACCGATTTCACCCTCGATATGGTGTGGCATGTTCTGCGGCAAGACCTACGAGGAACACGGGCATGACAACTTTGTAGTAGACGGTAACCTTGTCAGGCGTGAAGACATTAAGGTGGAATTTATCTGGGACATACTGCAAAGGTGGGGGAAGAGAGTTTACGTGCTCAATGTGCCCTTTGTGGTACCGCCTTACTGCTTGAATGTCGATTTCAGACCGGTTGGCTTTGGACTGCCTACTAATGAGCGGGAATGGCAGGAAGAGTTAGAGCGGGTGACTGAAAAGACAAAGGAGCTGCTCGCCAGAAAGCCCGATTTGCTTATTTCTGTATATACCTTACTGGACAGGGTGCAGCACTTTCACTGGGGAGAAGATGTCGTCCTGGAGTGGTACCGCAGGCTGGATGCCAGAATAGGCGAGCTTTTGTTTGACAGCGGTTTTCTTGAGGACAAAGCCAACGGACTGATCGTCGTCTCTGACCATGGCTTTTGCTCCTTTGGTGAAGCGAAGGTGCAGACGTTGCCCCAGGAGACTGAGCAAGGCGTGATAAAAGGTGACCACCATGAGAATGCGCTGCTGATAACCGTCAGCATAAATCGACCGATAGAAAGTCCGCAGGACGTATATTATGCTATTGGTGGCTTTATAGAAGTCGAGTTGTAGGAAGACATCGAAGAGATTTTTCTGCACATGCTAACTTTAACACGGTGCAGCCAGTTGTCACTCTCGAATTGCGTTGCTAAAATAGTGGGGCTGGTGTAAATTGAGAACATCTCTAGACTCGCGAACGACAAGGAAGTGGTTTTAAGTTACAAAGGAGACTGTAGCGTGTTGGTATTGGGACTATGAGCAAGTGTGAGAAGAAGACGTACATCAGTTGTTGCATATGCGGCAGCAGGCGTACCGAGTTTGTGACGAAAGTTGAAAGTTTCTTTTCTCCTGGCTTGCTTCTCGACCTGTTCAGGTGCCGGTCTTGCAATAGTATTTTTTACCCTAGCACACCGACTCTCTCTTATCATGATGAGAAGCTGGTTGAAGAGAAGTTCTATATAGAATTTGAGGCGGGCATTCCCTTTCTCAGCCATCTGATGGTAAACCTGAAGCAGTTATGTTCGAGGAAAAAACAGGTAAGGTTTTTAGACGTGGGTTGTGGACTGGGATTCACCGTTGATATGGCGCGATTTCTTGGCTGGGACGCGGTAGGAGTGGAGCCAAGCCCGGTGGGAGAGACCGGGCGTAAACTTTTCGGTGTCGATATTGTAACGCAGTATTTGCAAGACACAGACTTTGCAGAGAACAGTTTTGATGCCATGCTGGTTACCGAGGTTATCGAGCATGTCCCAGAACCAAGAGGCTTTGTGCAAATATTGTCCAGATACTTAAGCAATGAAGGTGTGTTGTGTCTGACGACACCAAATGCTGAGGCATACTGGCGTGAAAGCGAAGGTATCAGACTTGAAATAGTGTCCCCCGGTGCACACATTTGCATTTTTTCTCCTAGAGCGGTAGGGACTGTTCTGAAGGAAGTGGGATTTAAAGAATGTGTGGTGAGGGTGTCCGAGGGAACGTCGGGGAAAAGCAGGTTGGTAGTGTTTGCGACAAAGGCTGCTTTCCCTACCAATTTTCGCTATCTTAAGGTGGGCGATAGGGAAAGTGTGCAGTTTGCTCAGGACTATTTGAGTTACCTAGTTGCCAAGCGGGAGGTGGAGAAGGACTATCTCTACGATGGCGCGTTATACCGACTGATCGAAAGTCATGTGAATCGGGGGGAGTTGGGCCATGCGGAGAAACTTTGCTCTTTGCTCGATGAAAGTCTTACACAAAAGTATGGTGAATTCACAGACGTTTTTTTTGATGATGTGGTGGCAAGAGCCCATGCGGGTAAAATACGTGATTACAAAGAGTATATTTCAGGCATCCCTTCCTTCCTCAGTCGATACCTTTATTATAAAGGCATGATCTGTCTTAATTACCTGCACGATTTTCCGAATGCTGAACGGTATTTCACGCATGCATATAAGCTCTTCATATGCGAAAAGGACATATTTCGGTTCTACGCGAACTGGGATATGTGCTTCCGAGCAAAGTATCACGTGGGTCTAGCCAAGTTATATTCCGGGATGAGGGAAGAAAGTGTGGCTGTTTTTGATGAGATTCTAACTAGCACAGATAGCATTCCTGTTGACCTTTTCCTGCAGACCTACTATTCGAAGGGTATAGCCCATCTGCAATTAGGGCAGAACTTAAGTGCTCTGAGAATGTTCTTCCGAACCCTGGTGGCTGTGACGGGGCAGACGACAAAACTCCTTCGACAGCGTTTTCCTTTGGGATTGGCTCGTTTGGCAGTGAAACATTTGTTCCTGGCGTTGAAGCAGCAATACCGTGTTGTGGTTGAGAGAGGTCGTTGAGTTCGTGTGCTTCAAACAGTGTCGAGTTTAAGACTGTGGAGTTTATAACATTGACTGGCGTGCTGTGCACTGGGATCTGGTCTGGTCAAGGAACGGCGTTTTAATGCAGCGGTCAGTTGCAACGTGGCTAAGTATCACTCTTCCATCTTATCTGCCAGCCTGTGAACAATTGTATCTCCCTGTCGCTTAGTTTCCTGTGCTTTTGTATTGCCCGCCGTTTTTGCCACATTGTTCGGCTGGTGGCGAGTTTCGCGACAAAAGAGATTATTCCCGCGAAGGAAAAGATGGGCTTCGTGGATAGCATGGTTATTAGAAATGCTTTCAAAAAGTTTTTCCATTCCATGTTCTTGAAGTAAGTTAGTAGCATATTTCGATAGATTCTTATTTGTCTTTTAATGGTGATGCCATAGGCAGCACTACCAATATGCTTTACTTGTATCGTTGGCGCATGTATGCAGCGGAAACCAGCAAGATTCAGCCTGTACCCCAGATCGTGGTCTTCCCAGTCGGATACAAATTCTTCGTCCAGGAATTCGCCCAGAACTTCAATTGCGTTTCGACGATACATGGCGGCAGCACCGCATGGAGCGAGGCAATAAACTGGCTTTCCAATTGCGATGGGGTTACCCTCGATTAGACCTCTAACGCTGAAGAAAACTGGTGCATACCTCATAAGCGACCCCAGCGTGTCTATTGTGCAAGCCACTGCTGCAACGGCGGTGTCTGATGCTCCTTGGATTGTGGAGACCATTTTGGCTAGAAAGTCTGGAGGAACCCAGACATCGGGATTTAGTAACAGGATGTACTCACCTTTAGCTTCTTGGAGTCCAAAATTATTAGCTTTGACAAATTCAACATTTTGCGGCATGCACAGGACTTTGATTGTGGGGTAGTTGTCGCAGATAAATTCGCGTGAGCCATCTGATGAGGCATTGTCGACCACGATGACCTCGTAATCCGGATATTGTTGGCTGAGCACCGAAGCCAAACATTCCCTGATGTACCTCATGCCATTATAGTTTACTATGATTATGCTCACCAGAGGGGTAACTGTCTCTCTTGTTTCGCCAACCTCAAAAAACGGGATATAGATTGGCTTTGCCTTCACTCTAGTGCTATTGTAAAGACTCCACTCCTTTTCGGTTCTACTCGTCGAAGTACAACAGACGCCGATTGTTGTGCTAAACCCGGTATGAGAGCCAAGTGCCAGACTCAGCAGTAAAGTCTTCCCTTTACAATCGCGAAGAGGCTCGAAAGTGAAAGCGAGGGATTGATTATCAGTGATGCCCTCCAAACTTACTGAACTCTCGCGTAGGGGCAGTGACGAGTTCAACGGGTAGAGGTGGAGAGAAAGATATCCCTCGCCCGCAGAGAAAGCCCTTTGATAGGTGGTAAGAAGTATATCCAGCCGGTAGAGACCGTCTCGTTCCAATCTCAGCGGTGTTACGAGCGCGCTGCCGGGCTGAAGCGGCACTACCTTAAACCTCATCAGAAAGACCGCGGTTGCTAATTTTTCACCAAGCAGCACAAGGCGGTTAACCATTCAACACCTCCTTACCACTCTAGGACTATTCCGATAGCTTGATAGTTTCATGACCTGCTCAGGCAGGTTGCACGGGAAGCAGCCATATTTCTTTGTTAGAGGGTGTTGTGTGTCATTCATCGCTCTTATATGTATAGCCAAGCCGCTGCAGACGGCGTTTGATATCTTCTTTGTCCTGTAGCGAGAGTCGTTCTTTGATGTAGGAGGGTTGAGGGCTTTTCAGGTAAGTATGGACAACGTTTTTCAGTCTCTGTGTTATCTCCGGGTGCTCAGACCAAAGGTCATGTTTGCCAGGGGAGTCGCCAACGTAGTCGAAGAGTTTTGTCCCATCCACTGCCGGTACACGGGGGTAGTGCATGTCCTCCTTTTCCTTGCCGTAAAGTAGCTGGAAGCGACCGTGGATGATGGAAAGCTGGGTTGGAATTTCGGAGAAGATGTACCGCCGGGGCAAGGAGAAGTTGGCGTTCTCAATGAGAGGCAGTAAGTTCATTCCCTGAAGCCCCAAGTATTCTGCGTCCTCGCCCACCCAGGCGAGAACGGTGGACATGATGTCGATAGTGCTTACCGGCTGGACAATGCGCCGGCTTTTTATGTGACTTGCTGAAGGCGGCTTTATCAGCAGGGGGACATGTATTTGCTCCAGAGAGACGGTGAGACCATGGAAGAAGAAAATGTCATTTTCACCCAAGGCTTCGCCATGGTCGGCGGTGACGATTATAAGGGCATCATCGTAAATGTCCCGTTCCTTTAATTTCTCTATTAGAACTTTAAGTTGGTCATCCACGAAGCGGACCTGTCCATCATACTGGGACAAATAGTAGGTGAAATCCCTTTCATAGTCCAGCAGGTTGCCGTCAGCATCGCGCCGTGGCTTGAGCACCTGATAGGCGGGGATGCCACCTGCCTGCCAGTCAGGAACGGTCGTGAGAAGGCGCTGCTCTCCGTAGAAACGGTTGCCGACGAACAGGTTATCGTAGGGAGGTGGTGGAGTGTAAGGACCATGTGGCTCTCCATAGTGTATCCAGAGGAAGAAAGGGGAACTGTGGTTCCGGCTGAGCCAGTTCAGCGCTGCCTGTGTGGTGAGGTCACCGCTGCGCCTGGGTTCCCAGGGACGGTTTATCTCACGCTGGAGCAGTTCGTCATCGTAAAAGTCGAAACCGGAATTAAGCCCCGTCTGTCTGAGCAGCGGGGCAATGCTGACGAAGGCGGCGGTATCGAAGCCGAGCTGGCGCAGAATTTGCGGGAAAGTGACCTCCTGCTCTTTGCTCAAGGGCTGGTCGCCATTGTGGAAGCCGACTGAGTGGAACCTGGGGTATTTGCCAGTGAGAATGGAGGTGTGGGCGGGCGTGGTCAAAGGTATGGGGGAAAACGCGTATTCGAAGAGGACGCTTTGTTTTGCCAGACTGTCCAGAAATGGGCTGGTGGGCAAGGGGTAGCTGTAGCACCCCAAGTGGTCAGCCCGCAGGGCATCCAATGTTATCAGGATAATGGCTTTTGGCTTAGCCTGCTGTCGAGCGCTCCGCACTGGCAATTTCTATCCTCATGGGTAAGCGTTTTCAGACCACTTCGATGCCGTGTTTACTGGCTTCAGAGACAACACCAAGTCCCCTCTTTTTTGCTCAAACTCTTCCGGTATTTAAGCCAGGATGTCGAGGGCGTATTCATAGTCCTGGTGTCCGTAAAGTAGTGCCAGCCGGTCAAGAAAATTGTAGCCCTCGAAATAGCGGCTGGCAACAGTGATGTCATTCAGCTGGTCGCCGCGTGCCCGGCTACCAAAAAGGATTATCCTGTCACGCTTAAATGCCTTTTCCATGCCGGCGGGAAAACTATCTATTTCTTCTCCTTACTTGCCCGGTCCGTAAGCTTCCTAGCTATGTGCATCTTCACCTTCTCATTTCGTGTTCTTTTGCCGTAATCAGTAATGTGTCGGGTCTTATTATAGCACAGTGCTTTGCTTTTGCTAGACAGACCTGAGTATATGGGTTTACGTCAGTAGGTATCCTGAAGTAGTCTCAGGTAGTCAGCGACCACTCCCTCCGTAGCACCAAGGGAAACTATGTTGCCGCTGTCAAGGAGGAGGGAGCGCTGACAGAGCTGTTTGACCATCCCAAGGGCATGGGAGACGAAGATGATGGTCCTGCCCTGTCTGCGGAACTCTTCTATTTTGGTGAGGCACTTCTTCTGGAAGGCTTCATCACCCACCGCCAGCACCTCGTCCACCAGCATGGTATCGGGGTCGGCATGGATAGCAGTGGAGAAAGCGAGGCGGAGGTACATGCCCGAGGAGTAGTTTTTGAGCTTCATGTCCTGGAACCTTCCCAGTTCGGCGAAGTCGAAGATGTCGTTATATACCCTGTCGACCTGCTTCTTGCTCATGCCTAGTATGGAGGCATAGATATAGACGTTCTCTCTGGCGGTGAGTTCGGGCTGGAAGCCGACACCAAGTTCGAGGAAGGAGGCGACCCTGCCATTGACGGTAACCGTGCCGCTGTCAGGGTAGAGCACCTTCGCCAGGATTTTGAGAAGCGTGGTCTTGCCGGAGCCGTTCCTGCCAATGATGCCGAAGGTCTCACCTTTATTTACCTCAAAGCTGATGTCCCGGAGTACCCAGAACTCTTCATATTCGAGCTGCCGCTTGATAAGCCCAACGAGGTTCTGGAAGAGGGTGGTGCGTTTTTCTTTAGGGACGCGGAACTTTTTGGAGACGTTACTCACAATTATGGCACTCATTACACTTCCTCGGCAAAGCGGCGCTGGAGACGGTTGAAGGCGAAGTTGCCGATAAGCCAGGCGAGAACGCCGACGACGATTATGCCGGCAATGCTAAGGACTGAAGGGAACGTGCCGGCGACCATTAGGTCGCGGTAGGCGGTGATGAACTGGGTGATGGGGTTGAGGATATAGTAGGGCATGAGGTAACCGGGGACGATGGACAGAGGGTAGATAATAGGGGAGCAGAAGAAGAGGACGTTTACCAGCACCTCCCATATCTGGTTGAGGTCGCGGAAATAGACAAACAGGGCAGCTAGGAAGAGCCCGATGCCGTAGACGAACAGGAGATAGACGATGTGTACTAGGGGAAAGAGGACGACAGTGGGCGGAAGGTGCTTGAGCAGGACGAACAGTATGGGCAGGAGGACGAGGAACTCCAGTAGAGAACTGATGAGGTTAGCCAGGACAGTGCTCAACACCAGTATCTGACGAGGGATATAGACCTTGGTCACCAGGCTGGGCTTGCCGACCACTGATCCAAGGGCGGTGGAGGTGCCCACAGCAAAAAAGCGCCATGCCATAATGCCGACGAGGAGGTTGGCGGCGAAGTTCTCTTCCTGGCGGAAGAGGTTTCTGAAGACGAACCAGAGGACGAGGGAGAGAAGGAGCGGGCTTAACAGCGACCAGAAGAAGCCGAGGGTGGTATTCTGGTAGCGGTTTTTGAACTCGGCAAGGGTGAGGTTTTTGATAAGTTCCCGATATTGCCACATCTTGCGTGTTATTGTAGCATACCTTTGATGAAGCCGCAGGCGATGCCCAGGAGTTTGCTCAGTTCATAGGCTATGGAATATGGGAGCCAGTACCACCAGCGGTTCTGAGAGAGGACGAACTTCATCTCCTGAATGACATGTACAAGGCGGTGGGCGAGCCAGTTGCGGGAGCGGGGGAGACCGCCGGAGCCCTGGGCTAAGGCGATGCCGTAGAGGAAAAAGCGGTCGAAGGCTTCTTTGAGGCTAAGTTCGTGGGCGTGGTATACCGGCGCTGCTGCTTCATAGATGATCGTCCAGCCGGCGGCAAGCAGGCGGGCGGCAAGCTCTTTGTCCTCGGCGACGATGATTTTGTCGGAGAAGCGGAACTGTTGCCAGATGTCCTTGCGTAAGGCTGAGTTGACATCGGAGATGAACAGGTTGTCGTGGTAGTAATCGGGGTCATGGGCGGTGATGCGTATTTTGAAATCGGGGAAGTTGTAAAGGTAGAAGAACTTCTCCGGAGGCTTGGTGTGCTGCCAGGGTATTTGTCTGCCACAGACCATGGCTACCGATGGGTCGGCAAAGTTGTCCAGCAGCCTTTGCAGCCAGTCATCCCGCAGGGGCAGGGCGTCCTGGGTGATGTAGACCAGAATTTCGCCGCGGGCAAGTCCGGCACCGAGGTTCCTCGTCCTGCCGTGGTGGCACTCCTCGGGTGGTATGGTCACCAGCCGTACGGGGTAGCGACGGGCAATTTCCACCGTGGCATCAGTGGAGCCGGAATCGATGACGATGACCTCGTATTCGCTATTGGACTTCTGGGAGAAGAGGCGCTGGAGCAGGCTTTCCCAGCCTTCGCCGGCGTTTTTGGTGAGGACGATGATGCTGGCTTTCATTTATTTCTATGCCTCTTGTTGGGCTGTTACACGCTATTTTAATGGCTGGAGCAGCCTTCGGAAAAGGGTGATATATTTTTCGGTGACAGTTTCCCAGTTGTACTCTTCAGCAAGTCGGCGGGCGTAGCAGGCAGTAAGCTGGTGCAGGTCATAGCTGCCGTTTTCCAGTGCCATGATGCGCCGGGAGAGTTCGTCTGCGTTGCTGAAATAAATGCCACCCTCGCCCAGCACCTCTCTGTGGAAGGGGACGTCGTAAGCCAGTATAGGGCGAGCGAAGACCATCTGTTCGAGAAGGGAAGGATTGGTGCCACCGAGTCCATAGGCGTGGATATAGGCGAAGCAGTTTTTGCGCAATATACCCAACGTCTGTTTGTGATAGATAGGGTCGAGGAAGAGTATTCTGTAGTCATCTCCTTTAAGTTTGACAAGGAAACGGTTGTAGCCGTCTTTAGGATTGAAGTTGCCGATGATGACCAGCTTGCGGCTGGAATTTGACTTTTTGAAGCCTTCCAGTTCAAGGTGAATGTTATTTTCGGCTACGATCCTGCCTACGGTGAGGTAGTAGCCCTGAGGAGACAAGCCAAAGTCATCCAGTACCTTTTGTTCTTCGTCGGGGGTCGTCTTTGAGTCCAGCAGCTTTCTGGCGCCATAGGAGATGTAAACAGCTCTGGTGGTGCGGTAGCTTTTTTGCAGGCGGTCTTTGATAGCGTTGGAGTCGGCGATGACGGCATGGGCTATTTTCACCGCCAGCCATTCGCAAAATCTGAGGTACCATGAGGTGAAAAAAGAGAGGAACTTCCACAGGGGCGTAAAGTAGGGGCGCCTGATGATGGGGCGTTTCCATTCTATGCCGTCGGTGTTGATTACCACCTTTTTACCACACAAACGGGCGAGCAGCGCTGCCGGGGTACCATCGGGTGCCACATAGTAGACCAGCCTGACTTCAGGATGTTGCCACAGGAGATAGATAGTTGCCAGCACATCGTTGATCGTGGGTATGGTGAGTGTCTTGCCCTGAATGGCAGGAATGTAAAGTCTGAAAATGCCGCCGTAATCGTCCTCGCCGAAACCTGTGGACTCGCAGGTGACTGCTACTGTAAAGCCGTGTTCAAGTAAACGGGGCGCCAGCTCCTCAACGAAGGTCTCGGCGCCGCCATAGCCGCCGGGGATGCCCCGTGCGCCGACGAAAGCTATCTCTGTGTGGTGAAGGGATGCGCTGGTTATGGCAAGCTGTGAGATGGACATCGTGTCTAAATGAAGCACCTCTCGGCTTGTGGGGTGCCCTTTTTAAATCTCTGCATGCTGAAGCAGGTAGGGGCAGTTTCGATCCTGCCTGTAATCAGGTCAGCCATAATCCTGCCTGCGGCTGGCGAGTGCATGAAACCATGCCCGCTAAACCCACAGGCGACATACAGCCCTTCTATATCCGGGACTCTGTCTATAATGGCGTTGCTGTCAGGGGTATCATCATGAAGTCCTGCCTGGGCGGTGGTGATGCTTAGCTCATTAAGCAGCGGCAACCGCTTCTGTGACACAAGACCGATGGCCGGAAGAAAGCCCCAGTCGACAGTGGTATCGAACCCTTCAGGTTCCTCGGGATTGCGCATGCCAAAGATAAGGCAGAGTCCTTCTCTGCGGAACCAGAAGCCGGTGTGGAAGTCGACCACCAGCGGTGAATTTCTGGGAACTTGGTCGCACGGAGCGGTGACGAAGATATGGCGGCGGGAGGGGTGGAGCAGTATGTCTAGGCCGAGCATCTTGCCCACTATTCCGCTATAAGCACCGGTGGCGAGAACCAGGATGGAGCAGTGGAAGTCTCCTTGGGTCGTGTGTATCTGCCAGGACTGTCCTTTTCGGGTTATTCCAGTGACCTCTGTTTCGCGGCGGAACTTCACTCCCATTTCTCTGGCGGCACGGGCGAAGCCCTGGACGACGGAATAAGGGTCGGCGTAGCCGTCTGAAGGACAGTAGCTGGCTGCCAGTACGTCATCGGTGCTGAGACAAGGGACGAGGTCTTTCGCCTCCTGGGGGGTGAGGAGGCTGACATTTACTCCTAGCTTTTGCTGCAGTATCACGTTCTGGCGGAAGGTGGCGACCTCCTCTTCAGTGGTTGCCAGCATGAGGTAGCCGTGTTGACGGAAGTCAGCGGGGTAGCCGGTATGTTCTTCGAAGTGCTCAAAGAACCGCACGCTTTCGGTTGAAAGCTTGATGTTGGCTTCGGTGGAGAACTGCTGCCTGATGCCACCGGCGCATTTGCCAGTGGAGCCGGAGCCAATATCGTCCCTTTCCAGCACGATTATGTCGTGGCAGCCGAGCTTTGCCAGATGAAAGGCAATGCTGCAGCCGATGACGCCGGCGCCGATGATGACCACATCCGTTATGTTGCTACTAGCTGTCGTCAATGGATGTGCCCTTTGTTTTTCAGATAGTCGGTGAGGGCTTCCTGCCACGGTCGCATGTCGTCGGCACCGAGGAGGCGGAGGTGGTAATTGTCCAGCACCGAGTAGCGCGGTCTTCTGGCTTTCTGGGGGTACTGGTCTGAGGTTACGGGGATGACGGGTGTATTCAGTCCAGTCTGTCGCAATATTTCTACGGCGAAGTCGTACCAGGAGCAGGAACCCTTATTGGTGATGTGGAAGGTGCCGTAATATTCGGTGGTGATGAGCCAGGCTATTTTGCGGGCTAAGTCCCGGGTGTAAGTAGGGGAGAAGACCTGGTCGTTGACCACGGTGAGTTCGGGGCGCTCCTTTGCCAGCCGTATAATGGTCTCGATGAAGTTGCCGCCTTTGCCGCTGGAACCGGCAGTGCCGAAAAGGGCAGAAACGCGGACGATGAAGTGCTTGTGACATAGGTGGCGGACGAAGTCCTCGCCGGCAAGCTTGGACTTACCGTAAATGTTGGGAGGGGTTGGTGTATCGAATTCGGTGTAGGGAGTGGTAGGGGTTTTAACCTCACCGCCGAAGACATAGTCGGTGCTGATATGGACGAGCTTAGCACCGATCTTTTGTGCCACCACAGCGACGTTGCGGGCGCCGATGGCATTTATCAGAAAAGCTTTATCCGGGTCAGTTTCGCAGTCATCTACGCGATGAAAGGCAGCAGTGTTAATGATGATGTCGGGAGAATACCTCTCGAGGGCTTGTTTTACTGAGTCCAGGGAGGTTACCTCGATATCTGCGTGAAATAGAGGTATGAGTTCCCCGGTATCGATTTCCTTACAAAGGTCACTCCCTAGCTGTCCGCTGGCGCCAATTATTGCTACCTTCATGGCGGTTCCTACAGTACTTTGCCAGTCTTTTTAAGTCTGTCTTCGACATCGACGAGGAGTTTCATCCAGCGCATGTTGTAGTAGATGGGGTGGTCGAAGTCACGGTATCGTCCGCTTCTGAGCACGTCCACGATTTCCTTGACACCTTCTTCTACAGAGACTTTAGGGGTGAAACCCAGCGTCCTGGTCAGTTTTTCGCCTCGGGCTCGATAGCTCCGGTTGTCTTCCTGGTCGTAGTTCACATCCACCTCGACGTTGATACCCATGCCGGCGAGGGCTCTGCGGACGCGGTGTGCTAGCTCCAAGATGCGATAGTTCTTGTAAACTAGGTTGAAGACCTCACCGCGTACCTTATTCGGGTCAGCTTCCAGAGCGCAGATATGGGCTTCAGCGGTGTCCCTAACGTGTACCACCGGACGCCAAGCTTCACCTCCGAACCAGACATCAAGCCTGCCTGTCTTGAAGGCATGCATGACAAAGGCGTTTATCACTATATCCCATCTCATGCGGGGGGAGAAACCGAATACTGTAGCCTGGCGGAAGATCACGGGGCAGAAATGCTTATCAGCCAGCTCCTGTAAGCCTATCTCTGCATCTAATTTTGATTTGGCATAGTCGCTTTGGGGATTGACGGGAAAATTTTCGTCAGCAACACCCTCGATGTGGAAGCCGTAAATAGCACAGGTGGAGGCAAAAGTGAACTTTTCGATACCTCGCTCTT
Organism: Dehalococcoidia bacterium; assembly: GCA_034433775.1. GTDB lineage: Bacteria > Chloroflexota > Dehalococcoidia > GIF9 > UBA5629 > CALJTV01. The sequence continues at coordinate 2,411 of DAOUAI010000009.1, read as the reverse complement.
TACAGGCTTTTGCCAGCTTTATTGTCCCTTCGTAGTTGATGGTGTGATTAGCCTGGGGATCAAAGGCGGCTGTGGGGTCATTACTCAGGGAGCCAAGATGGATAACCCCTTCAACTCCATCCAGAATGGAGGGGTCCAAGTTACGTACGTCGCCTGGGATAAGTTCTATTTTATCGCGGACCTGTTGGAGAGGCTCTTCGCCAAAATAGAGCTTGTCGAAAACGCGTACCTGGTAGCCCCTTTCTAATAAAAGAGGTACCAAGACGCTACCTATGTAGCCGCATCCACCGGTGACTAATATTTTTTGGCTCATTGCTCTTTACCTCCTACTTATGCGGTGGGTAAAACCAGTCCCAGGGTCTGCCCACACGCGGGTCGTTTTTATTGCCTTTTATCTCTGACGGGACGATGGAGATATCATCCCAGGGGACGCGCACTTCATCCGGGTCTTTGTAGTTATAAAGACGGGTAACGAAGTACACTGTCAGGGATGGCTGGCTGCTTACCGTTTTGGTGCCGTGGAGGTAGTGACCGGGTATCCTGACCAGCGAGGGCTTGTGGAAGCTAGCGATTACTTCAGCGAGCTTTTTGGTCTGCTCATCGTAAGCGCAGATCTTCATAGCACCTTCAATTACCAGAAAGTAGTCCACCTGACCGCGAAGATGCTTGTGCCAGGCTCTGACGATGCCCGGTGAGCTATAGCTAAGGTTGACCTGGACGATCCATTCATCGATGAAGTCCTTCCAGTCCTGTCTTAACGCTTCGGCAAAGAAGCCACGTTCATCGGGTATTATATTCAATTCGTATGTTCTGACGCCTTCGAGTGGGTACTGTTTGACCATTTTCTCTCCTTTCTATCCGGGAAGTAGCTCACAATTGGATTTCGGTGTCATCGCCGATGAACAGTCTTACTGCTTTGAAACCGCGCTCCTGTTTGGCTACTCTGGCACCCCTGCCGATGACGCTGTCTGCTAATCGCTCGATGTGGCAGATGGAGCAATCTTCCAGGATTACAGAGTGTTCGATGCTTGAGTTTTCGATCCTGCTGCCGGTGCCGATGCTGGTGAAGGGACCAATATAGGAGTCCTTTATATGGCAGGACTTACCTATGGAGACCGGTCCTCTTACGGTGCTGTTTTCAATTTTAGTACTTTCGCCGATTTCTACCCTGCCGATGATACTGCTGGCGCTATCGATTTCGCCCCGGATGTCCCGCTGCAGAAGGTCGTCGAGCACCACACGATTGGCTTCTAAAAGGTCGTCTTTTTTGCCGGTATCCAGCCACCAACCTTTCAAAATATGGGTATGGACGGTCTTACTGCTATCAAGCAATTTTTGAATGGCATCGGTTATCTCCAGCTCGCCGCGCCATGAGGGCGTTATCTGCTCGATTGCCTTATGGATTTCGGGAGTGAAGAGGTAGATGCCGACAAGCGCCAGGTTGCTTTTAGGTTCTTTGGGCTTTTCTACGAGGCGGACCACTCTCCCTGTGCTGTCAAGTTCGGCAACGCCGAAGAGTCGGGGGTCTGCCACTTCCTTGAGTAGCACCAGAGCGCTGGGGTGACGCTTTTCGAACTCGGCGACGAAGTCGGTCACACCGCCCTGGACGAGGTTGTCGCCGAGGAACATGAGGAAAGGAGAATTGCCGAGGAACGGTCGTGCTGTTTTTACGGCGTGGGCAAGACCAAGGGGTTGTGGCTGGAGTATATAGGTGAGCTGGACATTCCATCGTGCTCCGTCACCCAGGGACTCCTTGATTTTGTCCCCTGTCTCCGGTGAGATGATGACGCCGATATCTGTTATCTTCGCCTCGGCGATTTGCTCCATAACATAGTGAAGTATGGGCTTATTTGCCACCGGCAGGAGCTGTTTGGCTGTGGTGTTGGTCAGCGGCTTGAGCCTTGTCCCTTTGCCACCAGATAATACCAGTGCTTTCATCGAGGTATATGTTATATCTTTGTGCTTAGCGGCGCAAGAGCCAGTAAGGTCGAAAATATGAAGTGGGCATGGAGGTAGCTGGTTTTAATGGTATAATTGCGCTAACTGGTCGGGCAATGGCTAAGGAAGATGGTCGATAGTCTGCTAAAGTCTGGTCTAACGCAGGAACTGGTGGTCCTGATTATTTCCGCGTTACCCGTGGTGGAACTTCGGGGTGCATTACCGGTGGCGATTAACTTGTTCGGCATGCCATGGTACAAGGCATTCTGGTTGGCTGCTATCGGTAATCTCCTGCCGGTGCCTTTCCTGCTACTGTTTCTGGACTCACTGGCGGGATGGGCGAGCAAGGTTAGCGTTGGCAGGAGATTGGTGGAGTGGGTGTTTCGATATACCCGACGTCGGGGGCAGATTATCGAAAGGTATGAGAGGATAGGACTGGCGCTTTTTGTTGCCATACCCTTGCCCATGACCGG
>DAOUAI010000008.1:0-22318 GCA_034433775.1 Dehalococcoidia bacterium | reverse complement strand
TTAAGTACTGGGTGCCACTTAATGCTGTGAGTTATAGGTCTGAGGCACAAGGTGGTTGGTGAAGAATATGGTGGCTGACAAAATGACGGGGAAAAGACAGCGGGGCATGACCCTCATCGAGACCCTCCTTGCCATGTCCATACTGTCGATAATCGCCGGCGCCTTCCTCACCAGCATGACCACCGCCGCCCAGACATCTTTCATCAACCACAAAAGGACCACTGCCGAAAGCCTGGCCAGGTCCCAGATAGAATACATCAAGCGGCAGGACTACCGCGTTGACCTGCTTTACGAGAAGCTGCCGCCAGAGCTAATCCCATCGGGCTATGATATCGATATCACTGTGGAGCGCCTCAACCCCAGAGGTGATAGCATTAGCAACGATGACGGCTTGCAGAAGATAATAATCACCGTCACCTACCATGAAGACCCGGTGCTGACGGTAGAGGGGTATAAATGTTTCCAGCGGTATTGAGACAATATAAGAGCGCACCCGGCTTCACCCTCATCGAGGTCCTGACAGCACTGGCAATACTGGCGATGGTGATGGGACCAGCCACAGCCGCCGTTATCACTCTGATTAACCTCAGCTCGCGGAGCACCGATTTGAATGTCCACCTGCGCCAGGTGCAGAACGCCGGCTTCTGGATCTCACAGGATGCCCTGATGGCACAGACCGTGACCACCGGCAACCCGGACGTCTTTCTCACGCTCACCTGGACCGACTGGGACGGCAACAATTACGTGGTCGACTATTTTCTGGTGGACAATACCCTGCAGCGCCAGCTCAACGGCAGCGGGCTTTCAGTAATCGCCGAATATATCGACCCCGATGCGACCAGTTGCCAGTGGGACAATGAGCACGGACAGCTTACTGTGACCATCAGCTCGCTGGGCAACAGTAAGACCCGCGTGCAGAAAGTCTACACCGTCAGACCAAGAGCTTGGGTCGGAGGAAGCTGATGAAACTGTGGAAACCGCTTAAAAAAGCTGTTGCTGACCAGAGGGGGCAAGCCCTGCCTATGGCGCTCATCTTACTCATCGTCGGCGGGCTGGTCATCGTCCCCCTGCTCAACTTCATCGCCGGCAACATGAAAGCCAGCCAGGTCATCGAGGACAAGGTGTACGATTTCTACGCCGCTGACGCCGGTGCCGAGGACGGGCTATGGAAGGTGAGGTATGACTACCTCCCCGACTGGCTCATGGGCGACTGGACAGAGGAGACCTATTCCCACGAGCCCTATTCCTACACAATGTATGACAACGATAACCCCGGCGATATAATTACCGTCAATCAGCGCCAGGTGGCTGTAGAGATAAAGCCCATCTGGGTGCTGGAGGACCTCGAAGAGCCGAGCGCCCAGCAAGGGCGCACGCCCGATGACCGCCTTATCACCTACGGTAATAAGACCGACCAGACACCTGACGGCAGTCAGGGCATCTATACCATAAGCATTATGTACGATGGCTCGCTGGGGACACTTCTGGTCCAACGGATCGGCTGCTGGCTGCCCGCTGGTTTCGACTATGTGGAGGGTTCCAGTAACCTGGAAGAAAACCCGGGGCAGCCTTACTACCGCGTGCCCCAGGTGTTCAGTCACAAGAGCGGCACAGCGGTGGTCTGGGACTACGGCTCGGGCATCGACTATAACAGCCTACCCACCCAGGGGACAAAGAAAATCGTTACCTTCCGCTTCACTCCCAATAAGGACATGTTCGATGCCTTCTCCTGGACGAGGACGAACAGCGACCAGGTCAAGCTCTCCTGGGACACCTCCAAGAAGATAATCGAGATTACATCACGCGCTCCCAGCGGTGAAAGCAAACAGACCACCGTCACCTGCCACGTCGTCAAGAAGGAGTTCCAGCCGCTGGGCTCCGCCCTCAACGGCGACTATGCTGCTAGTGGCATCACCTTGATGCGTGACCACGATAATGACGGTGGCTGGTGGTGGGACAGGGACAGGCGCGAAAGACTGTACAATGAGACGTCGGTGACCATAGGACCAGGACAGCCCGTGTCCGTCCCTGAGGACGCCACCGTGGAGCGCATCTTCCTCTACTGGTCGGGCTGGAAATGCAAGCCGTGGAACATCCTGGGCTATACCGAGCAACAGCGCAACCAGCTACCAGCCCAGAAAAACATACACAAGGTGAACTTCAGGGTAAAGGTGGGGACGACGGAGTTCCAGTCCATCGTCACCGCCAGCGTGACACAGGTGATGCCCAACAGCTCCGGTAGCTACCCCCATGGCTGGTCATACTCCTGCTTTGCCGATGTCACCAACCAGGTGGTGGACTTCTTCAAAGCCCAAGGCGTGCCCTTCTACGGCAACGGCACCTACACCGTGGGGCACTGGGATGTCAGTCCCACTTACAATCCGACCACCTACAGGTACGCACTGTACAACTGGACGGAGAACCACCAGAATGAGACCATTGCCGGCTACACCCGCTACCCCCTGGGCAGCCCCAGGGACGGCAATGAGCGGGATACCGGTTATGAAGACGAGGGGGACCAGGACGAGTGGTCACACGCTGCATGGTCGGTGATCATCATCTATTCCAGCCCCTCCACGCTGGGTCACCACCTCTACCTCTTCGATGAGTTCAAGCACTGCATACAGTACGGCACACTGGTGTTCAACATCAAAGGTTTTCTCGCCCCGGACGATGTTGCCAACGACCCCCAGGCTGCCAGAATGACCGTGTTCGTCGGTGAGGGCGACTACCACTACAGCGGCGACCGCTTCCAGGTGAACGGGTACACGCTCAGCGATGGCTACTACTCGAGCAATGTCTGGAACGGGATATCAAATGTGCTGGGGCAGCAGGCGACCACCCACGAAGGCATCGACATCGATACCTTCATCGCCGGCGGTGGCGACATCATCAAGCCCGGCGACACGGAAGCTGAGATCAGGATGCCCACCAACACCGATGTCTGGAACCTGGTCTATATCATTCTCTCCTTCCGTAGCGAGATAACCGTCGGCGGCGTCATCGATTTTGAAGTGGAGTGAGGAGGAATTCCACCCTCACCTTTATCCTCTCCCGTCAAGGGAGAGGAAAGTTGGAAGAGTCCTCCCGTCAAGGGAGATGAGATGTCCTCTCTCCCCTTGCGGGAGAGAGTTAGAGTGAGGGGAACACCCCTCTTGTTTTCTGTATTCAAGCATGTTACACTGAAGTCAATATAGTGGTACGAACATAAATGCCGTCATGATGGCAACAGCCCAAAAAGGCGACAAAAAGAAGAAAAAGGGCATACTGGAGAGGCTGCCCAGGCTCAGCCGTACCAGCCAGACAATACTCGTCCTGGCGATGCTGGTGGCTATGTTCGTCCCCACCTATCTCGTCTACTACCAGCAGCCCAGGACCCGTGCCACGCTGGAGTCCTCACTTGCCACCTTGCAAAAAGTGCTGGCAGCCGAGCAGACGCCGAAGGAACGACTGGAAACCGACCTGAAAAAGGCGGAGGAGCAGCTTGTCACCGCCAGAGCCGTCTACCCCGACCCCAACCACGTGCCCGAGCTGGTAAACAGCCTCATCGGGCTAGCAGAACAGAACGGTATCGATGTCACCGAGACGAAGGTTACTGCCTCCAAACTGCCACCGCCTAAAGAATCCCAGAAAGACAAAGACAAGACCACTGCTGAGAGGATTGAGGACATACTGACCGCAGAGCTGACGCTGAAGGGGCAGGTATCACATTTCCAGAACTTCCTGCTGGCGCTCGACAGCCAGTTCCCCACCGTCCGTATTAAAAAAGCCGCCTTCACCATCTCCAGCGAGGAGGGTGAAGAGGATACCTGTACGCTATCTCTGCTGATTTTCTGCTATCCTGCTGAGGGGAACAAGTGATAGTCCTAGACTTTACTGACAGCGAGATAAAGACGCTGGTGGTGAGAAAGAAAAAAGTGGAACTCGCCACCACCGTACCGCTGGAGCCCGGCTGGGTCAAGGACGGCACCATCGCTGAGCCCGATGCCATCAGCCAGCGGCTGCGTGAGTCCCTCAGTTCCAATAACATCACTGAAACGGAGGCGATGAGCACCCTCAGCGGTCAGCACACCATCTACCGTATGGTCAACATCCCCCGTGTCCCACCCAAGCTGCTTGAGAACGCCGCCGCAATTGAACTGGAAAAGAATATGCCGGTATCGCTGGAGGAGCTTTACACCACCTGGCAGGCAATAGACATCTCCCGAGAGGAGATAGCGCTCTGCATGGTCGGTACCCGCCGTGAGCTTGTGGACACCATGATAAGGATACTGCGCGCTGCCGGTCTGCGCCCGGTGGTCTTTGAGCCCAGACCGCTGGCTGTGGCACGGCTGTCCGAAGACCCCACCAGCATCGTCATCGATGCCCAGCCTTCCAGCTTCGATATCGTCATCGTCCTCGGCGGCATCCCTGTGATACTACGCACCGTGCCCTTCTCCGACCAGGACATGTACAGCAGGTCAGCCGGGGTCAAGGAAGAGCTGGAGAGGACAATCAGCTTCTACAATACCGCCCACAAGGAAGCGCCGATAACGCCGCAGAGCCGCATACCGGTCATCCTCAACGGTGACCTACCCGGTCTGGCTGAAGCCACCGGGTACCAATGCAAGCCCCCACTAGCCCCCTTCACCTACCCACCCCTCGACCTGACCAAATTCGCCGCCAGCGCCGGGCTGGCTCTCCGGGTGCTGCAACCAAAGACATCCCCCATGCGCCTGACGGTAAATGCCATACCCGAGGTCTACCTGCCGAAGCCACGCCCCGTAGGGCAGATTGCCTTCTGGCTGTTCACCCTCCTCGCTGTCATCGCTTTTCTGTGGCTGGCTTCGCTCACCATAGCCGAGGTGAGAAAAACGGCGGAGCTGAACTCGCAAGTCGAGGTGCTGCAGACACGGGTAAATGTACGCCGCGGCACAGAACAGGTGCTCAAAGCACTCCAGACCAAGCTTGATGCCGCCCAGACGAGGCTGAATGTTTTTCAAAAGCCGCTCGATGTCGCCAAAGCACAGCGTGCCAGCGTCATCGCCGATATCCGCGAGGTCACCACCGCCATCACCAGCGGCACGCTCAAGCTCAAGACGATAACCCTGACCGACAAAGCCGCCGCCGGCACCGATGTCGTCCCGCAGATTGAAATGCAAATAGAAGGCACCGCCACCTCCCAGAGCACCATCCTGGACTACACCCGCAGGCTCCGCGATAGCGGCAGGTTCTCACAGGTGACCATCAAGGAGATGAAAGAGGTCAAATACAACGAGTGGCAGTTCACCCTGCTGCTCGTGGAATAAAAGGCTATCTGGCGAAAGTAAAAAGGGGCTGAGCGCTCCAGCCAGCCCCTTTTTATATCACCGCCGTTTCACTCAGCGCCATTTACCGCACTGCACTACACAGCTATGCCAGCGCAATACTGTCTACGATGTTATTGTGGACAGGCAGTCTGTGTGACCACGCACTCGCCGTCCGCATTCTCCTGGAAGGTGTAAGTGCCCAGCGGTTCCTCCATGAGGTAGCCACCGTTTATCAGGTCATCCACACTGGCCGGGCAGGCGCCTTCCTCCCACCGGTAGGCTGAGGTCACCGTGGTCACATTGTGCAGGTCGGTGGCACAGGCCTGCTCCTCGCCCCTGCCGATGAACCGCGTCACCGCAATGGTGACCACACCCGCCAGGGCGGCAAGGATGCTGATTACCACCAGCAACTCGATGAGGGTGAAGCCCAGTTCACCGTACCGAAAGCTCCTCAACAGTCTCTTCATTCGCCTTTACCTCCTTTTAAAAAGCCTAAATCGCCTTTACGGCGACTGTCATCAAGTTTAATCTTAGCTGCCAGATTACCATTTGTCAAGGTCTGGTAGCCAGCCGAAGCTAATGAATTGGTCACATTGGGGCATAGTACTTTCGTCCTAGTACTGAGGTCAAGCACGCCATTTACCGTCCTTTGCAGGACGTTTCCGAATAGACTGCATAGTCCTGCTTGATGTCGAGTTTCCAGTATTCTGCTATCATAGTACCCGTAAAATTGAGGTGACCGATATGGACGGGGAAATCAAGGTCATCGGTCTCGAAGCCGTAAGGGAGCTCTCCCTGGCGAGGCACCAGCCCCTTGCAGAGGTGGAAATTACAGCTCTGGAGCAAGGCATCGTGCCGCAGCGCTACCGGCGCAACATCGGCACCATCGGCATCCAGGGACAGATCAGACTGCTCCGCTCGCATGCGGCAGTGGTCGGTGCCGGCGGGCTGGGCGGTACCATCATCGAGCTTCTGGCAAGGCAGGGGATGGGGCATATCACCATCATCGACGATGACCGCTTCGCCGAACAGAACCTTAACCGCCAGTTACTGTGCACCGAAAGGAACATCGGCAAGTATAAAGCAAAGGTCGCCGCCGCCAGGGTGAAGCGGATAAACTCAGCGGTCAGGGTCACCGTCCACACCGAAAGGCTGACTGAGGACAACGCCTGCTCACTCCTTCGCGGCGCCGATGTGGTGTTGGACGCGCTGGACAACTTGCCTTCGCGACTCGCCGTGGAGAAAGCCTGCCGGGAACTCAAGGTGCCCTTCGTCCACGGCAGCATCGCCGGCTTCTGCGGTCAACTGATGACCGTCTACCCTGAAGACCCGGGGCTGGAGGCTATTTATAGCGCCACCGGTCTGCCGGAGACGGGCATCGAGACCAGGCTGGGCAATCCCGCCACCACACCGGCGATAATCGCCGCCCTGGAGGTGCAGGAGGCGGTGAAGATCATCACAGGCATCGGCGAGCCCGTCCGCAACCGCCTGCTGGTGTTCGATTTCCTCGCCGGGAGCATGCACAGCATCAACATCAGGGGATAGACAAGGTGGCAAAGGTAACCGTGAAATTTTACAGCCTGTGGCAGGTATATGCAGGGACCGCCAGCGTGGACATGGAGGCAGAAGACCTCGCCGACCTGCTGGCACAGGTGGAACAGAAGTTCGGCGCCCGCGTCCGCGAGAGACTGCAGGCAGGAGGAGTCGAGCTGAATAAGAGGATAGCGGACTTCTCACTGGTACTCCTCAACGGCACCAATATAAAGCAACTCAAGGAGGCCTCCCTTAAGGACGGCGACGTGCTGCACATAATGCCGCCAGTAGCCGGCGGATAGGTTTTACCCTCCTCTCTCCTCTCCGCGGGAGAGAGTTAGAGCAAGGAGGTCACCCTCACCTTAGTCCTCTCCCGTCAAGGGAGAGGAAATGTCCTCTCTCCCCTCCGCGGGAGAGAACAAGCCTTCTATCCCTCTCCCACGGTGGGGGAGAGGTCAGGTGAGGGGGTGAATAGGGTATAATACACGGGTGGACTATTTCTGGACACTGCTCTTTTTTATCATTGGAGCCTGTGCAGGCAGCTTCCTCAATGTCGTTGCCGACAGGTTGCCACAGGGAAAGTCCATCGTCTCACCTCCTTCGCACTGTGAAGTGTGCCAGCGCCGGCTCTCCGCAGATGACAATATCCCTGTAGCCAGCTACCTCTGGCTGAGGGGACGCTGCCGCTATTGTGGTGCAGCTATCCCGCAGCGCATCTTCTGGGTGGAGCTGGGCACCGCCGCCATGTTCGCCTTCCTCTACTGGCAATACAGTCTCACCTATCTGCTGCCGGTAATGCTGATTTATGGCTGCATCTTCATCGTCCTCACCGTCATCGACCTGGAACACGGGCTGTTGCCCAATAAGGTCGTCTATCCGGCAATAGCCATCGCTTTTGCGGTCGCCGTGGCTTCGCAGTTCCTGCACCTTTCGCCTCTCCCCGACCTGAAAAGTGCCGTTATAGCCGGCGCCATCGGCTTCGTCTTTTTGCTCATACCCGCCCTCATCTCCCGGGGGATGGGCTGGGGTGATGTCAAACTGGCGGCTTTCATCGGTCTGGCGACCGGTTTCCCGCTGGTGCTGCTGGCGCTGTTTATCAGCATCGTCAGCGGCGGGCTTGTCGCCGGCATCCTGCTCCTGCTTAAGATCAAGGGGCGCAAGGACGCAATCCCCTTCGGTCCCTTCCTGTCGCTGGGGACACTGGTGGCATTGCTCTGGGGAAACAACATCCTCGCCTGGCTGGGGTTCGCCTAGCCGCTCATACTAAAGTATGATTTTTATCCGCCAGATGGCTGAACCCGATTAGCCCCTTTTTCCAGAGATAAACCATTCACTCTCTCGATGGTAACCAGCCGATAATGCGGTAAACTGATAAAGTCATTACAAATAGAAAGGTCAATAGATGAAAGCTCAGATTAAAGAAACAGCCGTCAATTTCGGCAGCCATGGAATAAAGCTCAGCGGTAGGCTGATTTTGCCCTCAATGGTAGACAGTCCACTGCCGACAGTTATCCTCTGTCACGGCTTCGGTGCCAGCAAGAAGGCGATGACTCCCAGCGGTCGCTCTCTGGCAGAGCAGGGTATAGCCAGTCTCGTCTTCGACCTCCGGGGACATGGCGATAGCCACGGTGTGGTGGATGGCCTCCCGGTAGACGATGTCCTCGATGCCTGGGAATTCATCTGCTGCCAGCCAGAGGTTGACACCAGAAGAATAGCTTTTATCGGTCATAGCCTCGGTGCTATGTCAGCTATCTTCGCCGCCAGTGAAGTCCACCCCATGGCACTGGTGCTCCTCTCCCCTCCACCGGAGACCAGCAATGAGTTCCCTGCGGACAATGACTCCAGCAACTACGGACGATGGGGACCTGATACTGTCCTGGAATATCCCAGGCATGGTGCTTTCCCGTGGCTTAGTGGCATTGCTGCCATCGCCTGTCGACTATGGATGTACCTGCACAGCTACAGCGTCAAGGTCAACTGGCAGAAATTTTTCCAGGCTCTACGTGAACTAAAAATGTCTCCCGCACTGGAAAAGCTCGATGACTGCGCCAAACTGTTTGTCTTCTGCCTGGGCGACAAGGTCACCCCTTATGCCAAATCGTCACTCGTGTACCAGATGGCACCCATGCCCAAAGAAGCCTTGCTGCTCAGCGGTGGTAACCACACTGCACCACTGTCCAGCAAAATGCTGCGTGATTCGTGGCTTGGCTGGACAAGACAGGTCTTGCTGAACGGGGAGGACTGAGATGCGGGTGCTGGTCACTGGCGGCGCTGGGCGCCTCGGTGTAACCGTTTGTCAGACCTTTCTCGATGCCGGCTACAAGGTGCGCATCTTCGACCTCGACACGCCACAGAACCGGCGCAATCTGAAAAAGCTCCACCCCAGAGAGGATGTAGAGGTCTGCTGGGGAGATATCACCCAGCCCCATCTGATAGCACAAGGACTGGACGGGATAGGCGCCATCGTGCACATGGCAGCCGTCCTGCCACCGCTCACCGATAAACGACCGGAGCTGGCATACAAAGTCAATGTCGGCGGCACGAAGAATCTGGTCTCATTGGTCAAAGAGTTACCACACCCGGTGCCGTTTGTCTTCACCTCTTCGGTAGCCGTCTTCGGCTGCCACCCCCAGCCACGCCAGCCACTCTGTCCCGAGAAAACGCCCCCACAGCCCATCGATACTTATGGCAAGACCAAACTCGCCGCCGAAGACCTGATAAGGGAGTCTGGCATCGATTTTGTAATTTTGCGCCTTACCGCCACCATGTACCTCGACTTCACCATTGCCGACATCAAGCGGATGTTCTCCGCCCCACCGGAGACGCCGGTGGAGTTCTGCCATCCCAGAGACGCCGCCACAGCTATCGTCAATGCAGTGCGTGACTTCGACAAGGTGAAGGGCAACACTCTGGTCATCAGCGGCGGACCCGACCAGCGGATGTCCTACGGCGAGATGGTGGGCGCTATCCTTGGCTTGATGGGGCTGCCGCTACCGCCAAAAGAAAAGTTCTCCTCCAGTCCTTTCTATCTGCACTGGTACGATACCGCCAGGGCTCAGGCACTGCTTAATTTTCAACGACACAGCTTCAGCGATTACCTTCGAGACCTCGCCAGTACTATTTCACGGAAGTACGGTCCCGGATTTCTGGGCTTCATGAGAAGCGTCGTCAGCCCGGTGCTGGGCAAGGTCATCGTGCAGCTCTTTTAACTTCACCCTCACCTTTCTCCTCTCCCTTCGAGGGAGAGGGGGAAAAGGAGGAGACTCTCCCATCGAATTAGAGGAGATGTCCTCTCTCCCCTTGCAGGAGAGAGTTAGAGTGAGGGGGACCACCGCGAATATTTCACCCTCACCTTTCTCCTCTCCCATCAAGGGAGAGGGAAAAAGGAGAGGATGTCTTCCCTTGTCCTCCCCCGCGGAAGAGAAAATAAATTCCATCTCCCCTTACGATAGAAAACTATCTTGCTATCCCTCTCCCCTTGAGAGGAGAGAACTATCTTTCTATTCCTCTCCCCTTGGGGGGAGAGGTTAGGTGAGGTGGGACCAGACTCTCATCTCCACCTTTTTCCTCTCCCATAAAGGCAGAGGAAAAAGGGTATTGCACTTTTAGACGCCTTCTGTTATACTATGTTGCAGTAAACCTTTAAGTCAGTCCAGCGAGGCTGGCAAGGGTAATTATGAGTAAAGAGTGTTTTGCCGGTGTAGGCACCCCCATAGTTAGCTGTTTCTTCTCTTTGCCATTCAAGACCTCTTGCCACTCGATGGCAGGAGGTTTTTTTAATGGCTGAGAGGACTCTCCTCTCTCCTGAAGACATAAAGCGGGCGCTTGTCCGCATCGCCCACGAGATCATCGAGAGGAACAAAGGTGCCAGGGACATCATACTCGTGGGCATGCAGACGCGGGGAGTACCTCTGGCGAAAAGGCTGGCTGCTTCCATTCAGGAATTTGAAGACCTCCCTGTCCCCACCGGTTCACTCGATATCAGCCTTTACCGCGATGACCTCTCCCGGCTGCCACTGAAACCGCTTGTCCACCCCACAGATATACCGGTCGACATCACCGATAAACATATTGTCCTGGTGGACGATGTCTTCTACACAGGACGCAGCATCCGCGCCGCCATGGACGCAATTATGGACCTGGGGCGCCCCAGGACAATACAGCTAGCCGTCCTGGTCGACCGCGGGCATCGTGAACTACCGATACGCGCCGACTATGTGGGCAAGAATATTCCCACCTCGCGCAGCGAGGAAATAAAGGTCTATGTTACCGAGGTCGACGGAGAAGACAAAGTGACCATCATCACACCGGACAAGGAGGGTGCAGCATGAGACCAGCAGAACAAACAGTCCAACCAAAGGCATCGGACACCCTGCCCCTTTTGTCTACAGCGCTCTGGAAGCACCACCATGTGCTCGACCTGGACGATTTCAGCCGCGAGGAAATTGAGCTTGTCCTCGATATCGCAGATGCTATGGCAGAGGTGCTGCAGCGTGAGGTAAAACGGGTGCCAACGCTCAGGGGCAAGACCGTGGTGACGATGTTTTACGAGCCCAGCACGCGCACGCGTGCCTCGTTCGAACTTGCAGCCAAGAATTTGAGCGCCGACACTGTAAACCTCGATGCCACCAGAAGTAGCGTGACCAAGGGTGAATCGCTGCTGGATACGCTGCGCACCATCCAGGCACTGGGTGCTGACATTATAGTCATGCGCCACCATCACTCCGGCGCCCCATACATCGCCGCCCGCCATATCAACGCCAGCATCATAAACGCCGGCGACGGCTGGCATGCCCACCCTTCTCAGGCACTGCTGGATATCTATACCATCCGTAAACACCTGGGGGACTTGACCGACCGCAAGATAGTAATAGTTGGCGATATCGCACACAGTCGCGTCGCCCGTTCCAATATCTGGGGCATGAGCACGATGGGGGCTAAAGTGGTGCTCTGCGGTCCACCAACACTGCTACCGCCTGGACTGAAAGAGTCCATCGCCCGCTGCCGGTTATCACAGGTAACCATAGAGACCGAGATTGAGGCTGCTATCAAGGACGCCGATGTGGTCATGCCGCTAAGGTTACAGATGGAAAGACAGCAAAGCGGACTTCTCCCCACTCTCCGGGAATATGTCCAGCTCTATCAAATAAATGGACCAAGGCTATCTCTAGCCAGACCAGGAGCATTGGTAATGCATCCGGGACCGATGAACGAGGGTATAGAAATAAGCCCCGAAGTAGCCCGGAGTACGCAGGCGGTCATCGAGGAGCAGGTCACCAACGGGGTGGCGGTGCGTATGGCATTGCTATATTTAGTCGCCGGGGGTAAAAGCAGCTAATGTCCAGGATACTTATTCGCGGTGGGCATATCATCGACCCGTCCCAAAATCTCGATGCGATAGGCGACCTGTCCATCAAAGACGACAGGGTCGAATGGCTCGGCACCCAGAGCGCCACACCCTCTGAGGCTGAAACAGTACTCAACGCCGCAGGGCTTATCGTCACCCCGGGGTTCATCGACCTCCACTGCCACTTAAGACAGCCCGGGTTCGAAGAGGCGGAGACTATTGCCACCGGCACCTTAGCTGCCGCCAGAGGCGGCTTCACCACGGTGTGCTGCATGCCCAATACCCAGCCACCGCTCGATAGCCTTGCTTCTGTGGACTATGTAAAACAGGTCGCCTCCGCTGAAGGGCATGTGCGCGTCCTCCCCATCGCCTGTATTACCAAAGGAAGAAAGGGGCTGGAACTGGTAGAGATGGACGAACTGGCAAAGGCTGGCGTGGTCGCATTCAGTGACGATGGTGAGCCAGTCTCCAGTTCCAGAGTCATGCGCCTGGCTATGGAATATGCGACCAGACTGGGGGTGCCCATCATCGATCATTGTGAAGATAAAGGACTGAGCCAAGACGGGGTGATGAACGAGGGATGGGTCTCTGCCAGGCTCGGTCTCAGGGGGATACCATCAGCCGCTGAGGAGGTAATGGTAGCCCGGGATATCAGACTTGCAGAGCTTACCGGCGCCAGACTCCATATTGCCCACGTCAGCACCAGGGGGTCCGTGGAGATAGTCCGCCATGCCAAGGAAAAGGGAATCGCAGTCACCGCCGAGGTCACCCCTCATCACCTCACCCTCACCGAGGAGCGAGTAATGGGCGTGGAACCTGGAAGCAATACGCTCCATTTCTATGACACCAGTGCTAAGGTCAATCCCCCGCTGCGCACCCGGGAAGACACCACCTCCCTTATCAAAGGCATTAAAGATGGCACCATCGATGCCATCGCTACCGACCATGCCCCGCATACGCTGGTGGACAAGCTATGCGAGTTCGATATCGCCGCCTTCGGCATCAGCGGACTGGAGACCGCCTTAGGCTGTTTAATGTTGCTGGTGCACAACAAGGAGATAGACTTGATAACACTGGTATCCCTGTTGACCTGCAAGCCGGCAAAAATCATCGGCAACAAATTTGGCGAGCTGGGTACCCTGCGACCGGGCTGTCCCGCCGATATCACGCTTTTTGACCCCGACAGGGAATGGATGGTGGACAGTCGCACCTTTGCTTCCAAAGGGAAAAACACACCATTTGAAGGGCAAGTCTTAAAAGGCAAAATAATGGCTACCATCGTACAGGGCAAAATCGTCTATCGTGATGCTGCCCTAAAGATAAAGACGGGGAAAACTTAAGTCCCGCTTACTGAAAAGAATAACTATATCCGAAACACGAGAGGATGACAGATGGGTAAAAAAGGAATACTGGTACTCGATGACGGCACCTTCTATGAAGGCTATTGCTTTGGTGCTGAGACCACCACATATGGCGAAGTGGTCTTTGACACCAGTATGACCGGATACCAGGAGATGCTTACCGACCCCTCTTTTGCTGGGCAGATAGTAGTCCCCACCTACCCACTTATCGGCAACTACGGCATAAACGACACAGACTTTGAATCGGCAAAAGTCCAGGTGAGAGGCTTCGTGGTCAGAGAGTACTGTGAGAGCCCCAGCCACTGGCAGAGCAAAATGACGCTGCATGAGTACTTGCTGAGCAGTGGTATCCCCGGGCTAGCTGGTGTGGATACCAGAGCGCTGACACGCCGCTTGCGCACCGCGGGGGTGATGATGGGCATCCTGACATCAGAAATGACTGTGACGGAGGCGCTGGAGCAACTGAAAGGCTCACCCACCTACGATAGCATTGACTTTGTAAAGCAGGTAACCACTGCCCACCAATACGACTGGAAACCGGTAGCAGTCGGGAAGACATCTTGCCATATAGCGATCATCGATTTGGGTATGAAATATAATATCGCCAGGGTGTTGTCACATCTTGGCTGTCAGGTCACGGTCATCCCCTGCACCACACCAGCCGAACACATCCTGGACACTTTGAGACCGGACGGTGTCGTCCTGTCACCGGGTCCTGGCAACCCTAGTATCATCCATTACCTCACAGATACGGTGCGCAAGCTTATCTTCCGCAAACCGGTGATGGGCATCTGCCTTGGTCATCAGCTTATTGGCGCTGTATTCGGGACCCGGACATTCAAACTGAAATTCGGACATCGCGGCGGCAACCACCCGGTCCGCGACTTGGCGACAAACAGAGTGTACATCACAACTCAGAACCACGGCTATGCCATAGACCCTGACACTGTAAAAGGGGGGCTCGAGATTAGCCATATCAATTTGAACGATGGTACAGTCGAGGGACTTCGCCACCGAGAGTTACCACTGCTCTCCATCCAGTACCACTCTGAAGGTAGCCCCGGTCCTCAAGACAACACCTATCTCTTCCAGCGCTTTCTGGAAATGGTGAAGGAGAATATCTAAATGCCTAAAGTATCCAAGGTCCTGGTCATCGGCTCCGGTCCGATAATTATCGGACAGGCAGCGGAATTCGACTATTCCGGAACACAGGCATGTAAATCACTCCGTGAAGAAGGTGTGACCACTATTCTGGTCAACTCCAACCCGGCGACCATCATGACCGACGAAGGGATAGCCGACTTCGTCTATATCGAGCCGCTCACAGTAGAGGTGCTGGCAAGGATAATCGAACGTGAACGACCTGACGGCATTTTGCCCACACTGGGTGGACAGACCGGGCTAAACCTGGCAGTGGAGCTTGCTGATGCCGGCGTGCTGGAAAAGTACAATGTCAGGCTACTGGGCACACCGCTGGACACGATCAGGAAGGCAGAGGAAAGGTCTCTATTCAAACAATTACTGATCGATATCGGCGAACCGGTCCCGCCCAGCACCACAGTACATTCCGTAGATGAAGCCAAAAGGTTTGCTCACGAAGTGGGACTGCCTCTCATTATCCGTCCCTCTTACACCCTGGGCGGTACCGGTGGCGGTATTGCCTATACCATGGAAGAGCTTGAGAGCGTGGTGGCAAACGGACTGGCTTCCAGTCTCAGCCACGAAGTACTGGTGGAAAAATGTGTTCTGGGGTGGAAAGAGATAGAGTATGAGGTGATGCGCGATGCTGCTGATAACTGCATCACCGTTTGCTGCATGGAAAATGTTGACCCTATGGGCATCCATACCGGCGATAGCATCGTTGTTGCCCCCAGCCAGACGCTGACGGATAAAGAGTACCAGATGCTGCGCTCCGCCAGCTTAAGAATCATCCGTGCTCTGGGAATCGAAGGCGGCTGCAACATACAGTTTGCCCTTACTCCACACCCTATAGTGGCTGAAAAATGGGCGCCGGACCAGCTCCATGTAACCCAGAGCCAGTACTATGTCATCGAAGTCAACCCCAGGGTCAGCCGTAGCTCGGCATTAGCCAGCAAAGCCACAGGTTATCCCATCGCCAGAGTGGCAGCAAAAATCGCCATAGGCAAGAGGCTTGACGAGATCCCTAACCGCGTCACCGGCAAGACACTGGCGGCATTTGAGCCTGTCATCGACTACATCGTTGTTAAAATCCCCCGCTGGCCCTTTGATAAGTTCACCCTGGGTGACCGCACCATCGGCACCCAGATGAAAGCCACCGGCGAGGTAATGGCAATCGAACGCTGCTTCGAAGCTGCCCTGCAAAAAGCCGTTCACTCTCTGGAATTCGGTAAAAGGAGTCTTCTCTGGGAAGATAAAAGCTGGGCACCGAGTGCTGACATCGATTCACTTCCTCTATATCCAGCGAATGACCTCAGATTATGGGCAATAATGGCGGCATTACGGCGCGGGGCTGGTTGCGAACAGCTCTCCCAGCGTACCGGCATCGATCCCTGGTTCATTTATAAACTGCTCAATATCGTTAACATGGAGAAGCGTCTCCTGTCGGAGCCGCTAACACCTGACCTCATGTGGGAGGCAAAGCGGCTCGGCTTCTCCGATGAGCAAATCGGCGTCCTGGCTGACAGATTGCCGGAGCAGGTACGCCAGCTACGCCATAGCTGGCAAATAAGACCGGTGTATAAAATGGTAGATACCTGCGCTGCTGAATTTGAAGCTGAGACACCCTACTTCTATAGCACTTACGAACAGGATAACGAGGCTGAGCCGATGCCAGGAAAGAAAGCCGTGGTCATCGGCAGCGGTCCCATCCGCATCGGACAGGGCATAGAATTCGACTACTGCTCCGTCCACGCTGCCTGGGCACTGAATGAAGCAGGTGTCCATAGCATCATGGTCAATTCCAACCCCGAGACCGTCTCCACCGATTTTGACACCAGCGACCGCCTTTACTTCGAGGCACTTAATGAGGAGAGCATGAGGAATATACTCGAGAACGAAGGGGGCTACACTACCGACTCACCGCCGCCAGCCATTATCCAGTTCGGCGGACAAACAGCAATCAACCTTGCTGAGCCACTTGCCCATAGCAACTTGCCCATCCTGGGCTCAAGTGCCGAGACTATAGACATAGCTGAGGACCGCCGCCGCTTTGAGGAGTTCCTCAGCCGCCTAGGAATACCCCAACCACCAGGCGCCGGGGTGACAACGCTAAAAGAAGCAGTCAGCACCGCCGAGCGACTTGGCTATCCAGTGCTCGTCCGTCCCAGCTACGTCCTCGGAGGTAGAGCCATGGAAATAGTCCACAATGAGGACGAACTGGTCCGCTATCTCTCCCTGGCACTGGAAATGGACAGCAAACACCCCGTGCTTATAGACAAGTATTTCGAAGGTAAAGAAGTTGAGGTGGACGCAGTGAGCGATGGCGAAGATGTGCTCATACCCGGGATAATGGAACACATAGAGCGCGCCGGTGTGCACAGCGGTGACTCGATAGCCGTCTATCCAGCGCTTAACCTGACACGGGACGAGGTCAACACCATAGTGGAGTACACCACGCGGATAGGACGTGCTCTTGAGGTTAAGGGGCTGATGAACATCCAGTTTGTAATCATGCCTGGCAACGGAGGAAAAAGCTCTATCTATGTACTCGAGGTCAACCCGCGTGCCAGCCGTACCATACCTTTCATCTCCAAGGTTACCGGCGTGCCCATGGTGCGCATCGCCACTAAAGTGATGCTTGGCACCAGCCTCAAAGGGCAGGGCTATACTGGCGGGCTGTGGCAGAGACGGAAACTCGTTGGCATCAAAGCGCCAGTGTTCTCTATGTCAAAGCTCACCGGCGTTGACACCTACCTGGGACCGGAGATGAAGTCCACAGGCGAGATAATGGGCATTGACTACACCTTCGAATCAGCCCTGGCTAAAGCACTCATCGCTGCCGGGCTGATGCTACCAAGGCACGGTAACCTCCTGTTCAGCATTGCTGACAAAAACAAGAAGGAAGCACTGCCTACTATCCAGGGCTTCTATTCTCTGGGATACGGGCTTTATGCCACCGAGGGCACTGCCAGCTTCATTGAGTCTCAGGGGATAAAAGTGAATAAAGTCACCAAAAAGCTGGGCGAAGGGCATCCCAATGTGGTTGACGTTATCAACGATGGCTCAGTGACCGGTGTTATAAACACCATAACCGGCGGGCGTGTCCCCCTTCAAGACGGCTTTCATATCCGCCGTGCCGCAGCGGAGCGAAGAATCCCCTGTTTTACCTCGCTGGATACTGCAAGAGTCGCCTTACAGGCCATCACCAACGGTAGTCAAATCTTCAACGTCCAGCGGTTGAGCGAATATCTTGGCACACAGGAGCGCGACTGAATTGAAACTCCTCTCAGTCCATATTGTGTCCAATATAGAAATAATGCCAGGATATAGTCTGCTCTGCATTGAAGCACCTTATATCGCCACAACTGCCCGACCAGGACAGTTCATCACCATAAGGTGTGGTGGCGGGGCTATACTCCGCCGCCCTTTCAGCATACACAGGACCGCTGAGTCAGATTTGGTATTTATCTTTTTCAAAGTCGTCGGTAAGGGCACTGTCTGGCTTTCCCAGCGCTGTGCCGGCGAAATACTCGATATATTAGGTCCCCTGGGAAACGGCTTCAAGATATCCGAACCAGCAAAAAACCTGCTCCTTCTCGCCGGTGGCACCGGCATCGCCCCTCTGGTATTTCTGGCACAGCGGGCCTTAGCGCAAAGTAAGAACGTGAAACTCGTCATCGGTGCAAAAACGGCAGACCACCTCTATCCCCAGGACAGTCTGCCTTCCGGCGTACAAAAAATGCTGGTCACCGAGGACGGTAGCAATGGTGAAAAAGGCACTGTAACACAGTTCCTCTCCAGTCATTCAAACGAGCTGGTCTCCTGGGCTGACCAGGTCTATGCCTGCGGTCCTCTAGCCATGTACCAGGAGATAGAAAAACAAAGACAGGGCTGGCAACAGAAAAAAGCGGTCCAGGTCTCTCTAGAGGTGAGGATGGGCTGTGGTATCGGCGCCTGTTATGCCTGCAGCATTATGACCAAAAAAGGGATGAAACAGGTATGCAAGGATGGACCTGTTTTTGATATAGATGATGTTTTATGGGAGGAGGTTAAAATATGACAGTGATTACCAAGACCATCACACTGGACACCAATGGTAACTGCGATATGATAGATATAACTCCAGAGGTATCCCACGAGGTAAGCCACTCCAGTCTCAGCAACGGCATCGTTACCGTCTTTGTCAGCGGCTCAACCGCTGGCGTAACCACCATCGAATTTGAAAGCGGGCTGGTGAGCGATTTCAAAAGCGCCTGGGAACGCACCGTTCCTAAGGACATATCCTACCAACATGATCGAAGATGGGGGGATGGCAATGGCTACTCCCATGTCAGGGCATCACTTCAAGGTCCCTCCTTGACTGTCCCTTTCAGCAATAAAAAACTCGCGCTGGGCACCTGGCAACAGATAGTCGTCATCGACTTTGACAACCGCCCCAGGTCAAGAAAAGTGGTCATCCAGCTGCTGGGCGAGTAAACGCCAGCCCATCTTTTTCCGATACGCTTCTTGATAAACTACTTTTAGCTCGGTAAAATGTTGCCGATTTCACTATATACCCTCCGCCAAGATGCGCATATGCTTACTAAGCTACAGAAGTTACCGCTATTCCGGAGGTCAAGGCGTCTACCTTCGATATTTGAGCCGCGCTCTCTGTGAATTAGGGCACCAAGTCGATGTCATATCAGGACCACCTTACCCCGACATTGACCCACCGGTCAGGTTAATCAAATTACCCAGCCTGGACCTGTATTCCATGTCGTCGGTTGCCCGATTGTTTATCAACCCCCGCAGACTCGATTCCATGCCCGATATAGTAGAATGGCTTGGTGTTATCAGCGGCTATTTTGCCGAACCACTTTCCTTCGGCATGCGCGCTTACGAGTTCCTTAGCAGAAATAACAATTATGATATAGTCCACGACAATCAAACGCTTGCTTACGGCATTTTAAAGATCCAGCAACTGGGACTACCGGTTGTAGAAACGATACATCACTCTGTATTCCTCGACCGTGAACTGGCAATAAAGTCAGCGAAGTCCATTAAGGATAAGCTGGGACTGGGACGCTGGTATTCCTTCCTCAACATGCAAAAAAAAGTAGCCCACCGGCTCTCACACATCATTACGGTATCCCATAATTCAGCAGAACACATCGCACAGACTTTTGCCATACCCAGAGAAAAGCTACGCGTCATCTACAATGGAATCGATACCCAGACCTTCTGCCCTTCCCCAAGAGTAAGACGCTTGGAAAATAGACTGGTCACAGTTATCAGCGGCAACATAGCCGTGAAAGGCTTGAACTACTTGCTCGAGGCATTCGCAACACTGAGACAACAACACCCGCTGGAACTGCTCGTTATCGGCAAAGGCGCCAGAACCCCAGAAGTCCAGAAAATGGTGACAAATTTAGGAATTGAAGATTATGTAAAATTCGTAGGTGAAGTGAGCACTGAAGAACTGGCAGACCATTACCGTCTGGCCACCATAGTAGTCATTCCTTCGACATATGAGGGTTTCGGGCTACCGGCGGCAGAAGCCATGGCTTGTGCTGCCCCGGTGGTGTCCACCTCTGCCGGTGCTTTACCAGAGGTAGTTGGCGATGCTGGAATACTGGTGCCACCAGCAGATACCAAAGCTCTCGTCGATTCCATATCGGCATTACTAGCAGACGCAGAAAAACGCCAGTTACTCGGCGAAGCCGGCTACAAGAGGGTCATTCAAAATTTCAACTGGCGCACCACAGCCAGCCATACGCTGGATGTCTATGCTGAGAAATTGGAGTACGACAAACACTTTAACCTTAAATAGCAAACCGACAAAGTCGAGCTTGCCTGTAGCTATTGCCATATCTGCTGATAAAGGGTAAAATGTTTGCGGTTTGCTGCCAAAGCGGCTGACACAGAAAGGCGCACTTTCTCATGCGCGTATGTTTACTAAGTTACAGAAGTTATCCTTATTCCGGGGGTCAGGGTATATATGTCCGTTACCTGAGCCGCTCGCTACGGGACTTGGGGCACGAGGTGGACGTGATCTCTGGTCCGCCATATCCAGAGCTGGAGGAAGGAGTAAACCTGATCAAGTTGCCCAGCCTGGACCTCTATTCCCTGTCACAAAGCAAACGCTTTTTTGTTCACCCTGCAAAGTTGAACTCGATACCCAACTTTATCGAGTGGCTTGGTGTCTGCGCTGGCTTTTTCACCGAACCGTCGACTTTCGGCATGCGTGCTTACCAATTTCTACGCCAGCAACAGCGCTCTAAGAGATATGATGTAGTCCACGATAACCAGAGCCTTTCCCACAGTATTTTAAAGATAAAGGCACTGGGTGTACCTGTTGTTGCCACTATTCACCATCCCATAGTCATTGACCGCGACCTCGCCTTACAAGCCGCCAGGTCACTGTGGCAAAAGATGGGTATCAAGAGATGGTATGCTTTCGCAAACACGCAGCTAGAGGTCGCCAGACACCTCTCCCACTTCATAACCGGTTCGTACGATTCCTACCGTCAGATCATTGAAATTTTTAAACTTCCGGAAAACAGCGTTCGGGTTATTTATGATGGCGTCGATACCTCTATCTTCACACAGGCATCAGGTACCAGACGGTTGGACAACCGTCTTCTCACAGTTAACAGCGGTGATACACCACTTAAAGGGTTGAAATATCTTCTCGAAGCTGTAGCCATTATCAGAAAGCAGCGTCCGATTGAATTGGTAATAGTAGGGAAACCTATGAAAAATGGCTACACGGAGGGACTTATCGAAGGTCTGGGCATCGGTGATTGCGTGGGCTACACAGGTAAGATAGACACACAAGAACTGGTACGTCAATACTCATTGGCTACCATGGTTGTGGTCCCATCGGTCTACGAAGGCTTTGGACTGCCAGCAGCCGAAGCCATGGCGTGCGGCACGCCTGTAATTTCGACTACAGCGGGAGCACTACCCGAGATCGTAGGTGACGCCGGCATTCTGGTGCCACCTGCCAGTACCGAAGCATTAGTTAAAGCTATCACTGCATTGCTGGATGCCCCGGACAGGCGTAAGCAACTTGGAGAGGCTGGAAAGCGCCGTGTGCAGCAGATGTTCAACTGGCGCAATACCGCCAAGGAGACCGCCGAGCTCTATGCCGAGGCAATTGAACATCATCGGGGCTTAAAAGAATCCACCATGGCATCGTTCATTGACAGCAGGGAGTTCAGTAGACAAATAAGACCACTTTCAAAGGTAATATAGGGATGGCAACACAATATTACGCTATAATACCATGGGAACTCGTCAAGCCTACTACAACCTTTATTGCGGAAAGCCAAGCAAGAGATGGCTCCATACCCTGGTCAGAAAATGGGATTTTAGACCCCTGGACACATGTCGAAAACGCCATGGCTCTGGATGTCGGTGGCTACCATGAGGAAGCAGGAAAGGCATACCTCTGGCTGGCAGAAACCCAGCTTGATGATGGTAGCTGGTATGCTTCTTACCAGGATGGCCAGCCCAAGGACACTTCCAAGGTCTCACATGTTATTTCCTACATCGCGGTGGGTGTTTGGCACCATTATTTGAGCACCCAGGACAGGTCTTTTCTCCAGGAAATGTGGCACACCGTCCGTTCCGCTATAAATTTCACCCTTGATATGGCAGGACCTAAC
>DAOUAI010000007.1:0-19752 GCA_034433775.1 Dehalococcoidia bacterium | reverse complement strand
GGTAATGTCACAGCTCATGCATCAACTCAAGGGACGAGCACAAGGACAAGAAGTGAGCGCCATTGTCTCTGAACTCCTGAACATGGTGTGAACAGCCGTGACACTGTCAACCCACCCTAAGCCAGAGCGCAGGCCAACATTGAACACTATTACCTACCACTTGTGGTAAAACGCATATGAGGTTTGGCATAATCGTTTTTCCCGGCACATGGAGTGACAGAGATTGTTATTATGCCATCAACAACATAATAGGCCACGATGCCAGTTATGTTTGGCACAAGGAGACTGACCTCTCACAATACGACTGCATCGTGTTGCCCGGAGGTTTCTCTTACGGCGATTACCTGAGACCCGGGGCTATTGCTCGCTTCTCTCCAGTCATGGCTGCAGTGGAACAATTTGCCTCTCAAGGTAAGCCGGTTATCGGCATCTGTAACGGGTTTCAAGTCCTCTGTGAGTCGGGGCTACTACCTGGAGCCTTACTACCCAATGAACACTTGGAGTACCGCTGCCAGTGGACCTATCTCCGGGTAGAAAACGAGTCCACACCCTTCACTTCGCTGCTTCAAAAAGGACAGGTGCTAAAAATCCCTATTTCTCACTACGATGGCAGATACTATGCTGATGAGGTCACTCTCAAAGAACTCGAATCCAATGGACAGGTCGTTTTCCGCTACGCTACCCCAACAGGCAGGGTGACCACTGCCACCAACCCAAATGGCTCAGTAAACAACATCGCCGGAATCATCAATAAAAGGGGGAACGTGCTGGGGATGATGCCGCACCCAGAACGCGCTTGCGAGCTGCTGCTGGGCAGCGCTGACGGTAATACTATCTGGGAGTCAATAGTTGCCAGTCTCTAAAGAAACGCTTGATACAATCGCTCTGAGTGAAAAAGAATACCAGCTTATAGTTGAGCTACTGGGCAGAGAACCAAACGAAGTAGAGCTGGGGATGTTCGGTGCCCTCTGGAGCGAGCACTGCGGTTATAAGCACTCCAAAGCCTTGCTCAAGCAGTTCCCCTCCCGGGCCAGACATGTGCTCGTCAGACCAGGCGAGGAAAATGCCGGCGTAATAGATATCGGCGATGGGCTGGCGATAGTCATGAAAATAGAGTCGCATAATCACCCCTCAGCAATCGAGCCTTTTCAGGGCGCAGCCACAGGTATAGGTGGCATAGTAAGAGACATCTTCACTATGGGCGCCCGGCCTATCGCCCTGATGAATTCGCTCCGTTTCGGTCCTCTGTCAAGTCCTAGAAACCGCTACCTTTTCCACGGTGTAGTGAGTGGTATTGCCGCTTACGGTAATTGCCTGGGGATACCCAACGTCGGAGGCGAAATATTCTTTGCTGACTGCTATTCAGATAATCCTCTGGTCAATGCCCTGTGCCTGGGCATAGCTAAAACTGAAAACCTCACCAGAGCAAGGGCTTACGGGGAAGGTAACCTGCTGATATTGGTCGGTGCTGATACTGGACGCGATGGACTCCACGGCGCGTCCGGGCTGGCATCACGGACTTTTGAAGAGGACACTGAACTAAGGTCGGCAGTCCAGGTCGGCAACCCGTTTCTGGAGAAACTCCTCATCGAAGCTTGCCTTGAACTTGCCACGACAGATTGGATTGTCGGCATGCAAGACCTTGGCGCTGCAGGTCTAACCAGCGCCTGTGTGGAATCAGCAGCCAGAGGAAACTGCGGGGTCGAGATCGATGTCCTTAAAGTACCACGAAGAGAAAAGGGTATGACGCCATATGAAGTAATGCTCTCCGAATCTCAGGAAAGAATGCTGGTACTGGTAAAGAGGGGCTTTGAGGACAGCGTGAAGGCTCTTTTTGACCGCTGGGAGTTGCGCTCCGATATCATCGGACAGGTCACTGCCGATAGCACAGCCCGTGTAAAGGAAGGCGAAAAGATAGTCGCAGAAGTGCCGGTCGGGCTGCTTACCTCGCCCCCGGTATACAGCCGCCGCGTGAGGAGCCCGCGCTGGTTGGACGAGTTACAGACATTAAACACTGCTTCGATTGCTGATATCTCGCCACGAAAGGCAAACAGAATACTCCTTACCCTCCTCGCGTCCCCGAACATCGCCAGCAAGCACAGCGTGTACCGACAATACGACCATCAGGTGGGCAACAACACGGTAGTCCTCCCTGGAAGCGATGCCGCGGTGCTCCGCATTAAAGGGACGAAGAAAGCAATATCTCTGACTACGGATGGCAATTCCAGATATTGCTATTTGAACCCTTATCTCGGGGGAGTGATCGCAGTGGCTGAAGCTGCCAGAAACCTGGTCTGCAGCGGTGCTAGACCCCTGGCTATAACCGATTGCCTGAACTTCGGCAACCCGGAGAAAGACGATGTCTATTACCAGATGAAAGAATGCATCGCAGGGATGGCGCGCGCTTGTCAAGAACTTAGAATTCCAGTGATAAGCGGCAACGTGAGCCTCTATAACGAGACCAGAGGCAAAGCAATATACCCTACACCAGTGGTAGGTATGGTAGGACTCATTGAAGACGTGAACAAGCATTGTACCGCCGGTTTCAAACATGAAGGGGACTGCGTCTACCTCCTGGGATGCACCCGCGTCATCGATAGCAGCATCGGTGGCAGTGAGTACTTACAGGTTATACACGGCATGGCAAGGGGTAACCCATACATCGACCTCGGGCTTGAGAAACGGTTGCAGCGTTGTTGTCTCGAAGCGATAAAGAAAGGCATCCTCACCTCAGCACACGATTGCTCCGAAGGTGGACTGGCTGTAGCTCTGGCAGAAAGTTGCCTGCTCGGTGGCATAGGTTTCATAAGCGTCGACCTCGACTTTGAAGGCAGGCTGGATGCAGCTCTCTTCGGAGAGGCGCAATCAAGAATTATAGTCTCCGTCTCTCCCGAGCACGCCTGGAAATTAGACAGACTGGCAGACCGCTGGGAAGTAGGAATGACAAGGCTGGGCACAGTCAGTGGTAAACGTCTGGTCATCCAGGGGCTCATAGACCTGGCAATTAACGACCTGGCTAAGTCCTGGCATAATGGCTTGGCAAACTCTCTAAAGTGGAGGAGATAATTTGGCTGAGATCAGTGCTTTCTACGGAGTACGCTATAACCCGGAGGTTGTGAAAGACCTGGCATCGGTGGTCTGCCCACCTTATGACGTTATTTCCAAAGATGACCAGAAAGCTTATTACGAAAAAAGCGAGTACAACATCATACGGCTTGAATACGGGATGGAATTGCCCGGTGACTCAGCAAACAATAACAAACATATCCGTGCCAGTACCACATTTGACCGCTGGCTCAAGGAAGGCATACTGATCACCGACCAGGTACCATCTATTTATATTCATGAACACAATTTCACCTACCAGAATACCAGAAGGCGACGCCTCGGATTTACGGCTTGCGTCAGACTAGAACCATGGGAAAAGAAAACCGTGCTCCCTCACGAAAACACTGTCGCCGGGATTAAGAGCGACCGCCTGGACCTGATGCGCGCCTGCGCCGCTAATTTCAGCCCGCTGCTCGGTCTTTACGAAGACCCGGGGCAGAAAATCGTCAGACTACTAACCGCTCAGACCAGTCGCAAACCGGCAGCAGAGTTCACAGCAGACGGAGAAACGCATAAACTCTGGGTAGCCAACGAGCCAGAGTTCATCCAGCGGATAAGCCACTTTTTGACTCCCAAGCCGATTTACATCGCCGATGGTCACCACCGCTACGAGACAGCTCTGGCTTATCAAGCTGAGAGACTCCAAAGCATGCCCTCCATTAGCGGGCACGAGGCTTTCAATTTCGTTATGATGACACTGGTATCTTTCTCCGACCCCGGGCTCATGGTATTGCCAGTCCACCGTCTGGTAAAGGGTGTCTCCGATGATGATATGAAGCGTTTCGTAGAAGAGTTGCACACCCTGTTCCATATGGAAGCAGCACCTTTAGAGGACATGACCGGGATACCCGATATGAGGAGTGTGATAGCAAGGGTGATAGGCTTAAAAGAAGGACATGTAGTCGGACTGAGACCACAGCCCGGTATACACTTGAAAACAGCTATGCCTGAAGGTCGCTCCGATGCCTATAAAAAACTGGAGGTAAGCATCCTCCATCACCTTGTCATCGATAGGCTGGCAGCCATCAATAAAAATATCACGGTGGCTTATACACCGAATACAGAGGCTGCACTGAAAATGGTAAAAACTGGCGATTACCAGCTAGCCTTCATAGTAAACCCTATCCCGCTCAGCGCCATCAAAAGCATAGCGGATGCTAGCGACAAAATGCCAGGAAAATCGACCTATTTCTACCCCAAACTGCCTACAGGACTGGTCGTCAACCGCCTGGAAGGAGTGCTATGAGAGCCTCTGGCGCTTCAAAAGGCTCTCGTTAAGTTCTGGTGAATAAAGCTTGTACCTTGCTCGCCCTTCTTCCTTGGCATAGTACATGGCAGTATCAGCGTTAGTCAGCAGCACCTCTGCCCGGTCACCGCTCTCCGGGTAGATAGCAATGCCAATGCTTGTAGTTATATTGAGTTTATAGCCATTGATAGCAAACGGCTCGTTAAAAGAATCAAGTAATTTCTGGGCTACTCTGGTAGCATCATCTACAGCCCCTATCTGCGGCAGTAGCAGCACAAACTCATCCCCGCCAAACCGTCCCACAGTATCACTTTTACGCAGGTTATTGGCAAGCCGCTGGGCTACAAGCTTTAAAAGCTCATCGCCAACACCATGTCCATATGTATCATTAACGCGCTTGAACCAGTCTAAATCAAGCATCATCACTGCCAGCCTGCTGCCATTGCGCTGTGCCTGGGCCAGTCCCACATTCAACCGGTCATCCAACAAAATACGGTTGGGCAAGCCAGTCAACGGGTCATGGGTAGCCATCTCTGCCAGCCGCTGTTCCAGCACTTTGCGCTCGGTAACATCACGGCTAAGCCCGCGGAAGCCTATAATCTCCCCCTTCTCATCACGCAGAGGCAGGACGGAATTCTCAACAAATATCTTCCTCCCGTCCTTTGTAAGCTGTGTCATTGGATACCATCTCAGCGTGGTGCCGGTGCGGTATACCGAGTTATACGCACGGTAAACATTGTCCCAGTCCTCTTTAGGGGTGTAAGCGCGGTAGTTCAGCCCCATAAGCTCTTCCCGGGAATAACCCAGAAGCCGGCACAGCGCATCATTACAGAATGTGAAATTGCCGCGCAGGTCCACCTCATAATAAGCCTCGTCCATCTCCTCAAGGAGAGTGCGGTACCTTTCTTCAGACTTCCTCAGTGCCTCTTCCGCCTTGACTCGCTCCGTAATGTCCTCACCTACTCCACGGAAACCGATGATCTCTCCCTTCTCATTCCGTATCGGGAACGCCGACAACGCTACCCACCTGACCTCCCCTCCCTTGGCAATATACCTGTTACGCAAGCCTCTCACCGGTTCCCCGGTCCGATACATCTCATTGAAAACTTTGAACGTCTTGTCTACATCTTCCGCGAAAGTGGTTATTCTGTAGTCGGCGCCGATTAACTGCTCTCGGGAATAGCCTGTATTCCGGCAAATAGCATCATTGACAAATGTATATCGACCACGGAGGTCAGTCTCAAAATAAGTCTCATCCATCTCTTCCAGAATGGAACTGTACCGCTCTTCAGAGCGTTTTAGCTCCTCTTCCAGCCGCTTGTACTCGCTGATATCCATGAAACTACCGACAGTGGCTGGTTTCCCCTGGTACATTATGGAAGTCACCTGTTCCACAATCCACATCACTTCGCCATTCTTTTTCATGAACCGGTACTGGTAAGGCGCTGAAACCTTCCCTTTAAGGTTTTCCACAGCCTTTGTCCTGACGAACTCCCTGTCATCGGGGTGAACAAAGTCCAGCGAGTACTTGCCTATAAGCTCGTCCTCAGCATAGCCAGTCAGACCCACAACCGTAGGGCTGGCATATACGAACTTTCTGTCCTGGACGATGTAAATACCGACACCGATGCGCTCTATTAAGTCACGCGCCAACTCCAGGGATGCATCCGATTTAGCACGGTTCCTATTTCTCTGTTGGTACTCTCCGTTCGCCATATCTCGCCAACCTTCCCTGCCACGGGATTAAGTAATTTTAATATGTCGTATATAATGCAGTCAATAGGATTAGGCACTTTAGTATAGTACTTTACAGATAGTAATAAAGTACTACCCCCGTCCCAAATTGCGCATATCACCTCGCTGCTGAGAGGTCAAGCATGCTATTGATTTCGAGCCAGCAACGGGAATAAAATGCACACCTGTAGCCGCCATATCGGGCAAGTAAACAACAAAAGTCTAAGGTATCATGCATCGGAGGACCGGAATGGAAGCTAATTTCGGTGTCGGCATAGACATCGAGGGCGTCTATCGCTTCCGCAAATTGAGCACGGACAGCGCTTTTCTGCACCGTGTGTTTACACAAAAAGAGCGGGACTACTGCCTTGCACACAGGTCACCTGCACCCCATCTCGCCGTCAGGTTTGCCGCAAAAGAAGCCGTAGTAAAAGCCCTGTCGTCCCTTAAAAAAACGCCCCCCAATTATAAAGACATCGAAGTAATAAATGACGAAAATGGTATCCCCTTCGTCCGCATACACAAACAAGGCTTTGAACGGCTGCGAATAACCGTAAGTCTGTCGCACTCCAAAAGCCAAGCTGTAGCCATCGCCGTAACCACCGAAACACCATCAGTAGACAGCTAAACTGCAAATCACCAAGAATTCGGTCAAATTCGTGTCACCGACGCGTCACCAGCTATGCTCGATAGCATTTTTCTGGCACACACTGTGGCAGTTTACTAAATTCCTTTTGCTACAGACATTAAAGCCTGGGCACAGCAGTGCTAACTTTTTTCTCGCCTCGTCCTTTACCGCAACCTTGTCCCCGCTATCTCTTCCAATAGTGAAAAGCTGAGCCGGGCATGCCTCCACACATCTGCCGCAGCCATCGCATTTCTGCATATCTATAGTGATGTAGTATTCGCCGGTACCGTCGGCATACCCATATTGCGCTTTCAAAGCCTGAACACTCTTCCCCTGCAAGCGCTCCTGGGCAAAAAGCGCCGCCCCTATCGCACCCACCAATTGCGGGTCATCACAGAGTAATGGCTCCAGTCCTATCTTCTCCGCCAGTCGTCTGACCATCCCCTTATTCTTAGCAATACCCCCCGTGATAGTGAAGTCTTTCATAATGGAAACCCTGTTTAGCAAGTTCACAGACCGTGTGGCTATAGCATCGTGAAGACCAGCCAGTATATCGCTCTTAGCCATCCCCTTTCTCAAATAGGTAATAGCCTCCGACTTGGCAAACACGGCACATACCGTGTTGAACGGGATCGCGCTCTTAGCTGCCAAAGACATCTCTCCAATCTCTTCCAACCGCACACCCAGTACATCGGCTATCAGTTCAAGAAATCTCCCGGTACCACCGGCACACTTATCGTTCATTACAAAATTGGTGACCACCCCATCTCCATCGCAGTTGATCGCCTTGCAGTCCTGTCCACCCATGTCCAGAATAGTCCTCACCGAGGGAAAATACCAGGTGATCCCCTTGGCATGGCAGCTTATCTCTGAAATATTTTCATTGGCAAAAGGGACAAGCACTCTTCCATAACCAGTCGCCACAGTGTACTCAATGTCTTCCAGCTTCAAACCAGTGCCTGTAAGCGCCATTTCTATCGCGGCATATGCCGTTTTCACACTTTCAGGACCGGTATCTGTAATTGCCGATGACAGGATTTTTCCGTCATCCATCACCGCTACCTTGGCTGCTCGAGAACCGATGTCTATTCCGGCAACTATCATTGGCTCACCCCTCTTTTAGCAGTCTCAACAGCAATCAAAGCAGCCCCCACCGCCCCCACAATCTGCGGCTCTTCAGGTACAAGCACGCTAAAACCTAACTCCCTTTCCAGCACTCTAACAAGTCCCTCGCCTAACGCCACACCACCAGTCACCACCACATCTTTAGCTATGCCCACCCTTTTCATGAGCGACATCAACCGCCCCACCACTGACTGGTACACGCCAGCGACTATCTCTTCCTTTGGAGTCGGAGGCACCCGGTGAATATGGGATATTATCTCAGACTCAGCAAACACAGCACAGGTGCTGGTGATCTCAGCCGCTTTTTCTGGTATGGGCAACTTACCCATCTCTGATATTGGCATCTGCATCAGCTTCGCTACCTGTTGCAAAAACAGCCCTGTCCCGGAAGCGCATTTGTCCTGATTGGCCCAATCGATAAGCCGCCCCCTCTCATTGACTTTAACCACAGTGCTCGTCTCCGCCCCAAGGTCTATAACCACCCTGACCGATGGGAAAAGGTAAGAGGCACCGCGCGCTAAACAGGTAGCCACCGCCTTCTGACCTTGACCAAACTGTAGACCCCTACTGCCAATGCCAGTGGAGATTATGTAAAGTTCGTCCTGGGTGTAAATGCCTGCCTTGCTTAGAGCCTCTTCCAATGCCTGTTTCGCTGCCTGTTCCACCTCATCCTCTGTCTGGCTGACAACGTAAGATATGACCTTGCTGTCATCCATAACAACTGCTTTAGTGGTCAAACTGCCTATGTCAATGCCTGCTGCTTTCATGAATGTCACCTTTTGCTACCGGTCTTCAAGTAGTTCGAAAAACTGCTGTAATTTTTCGCTTACCTCCTCCTCTGAGGTAACTGTAGCGTCTACAACATCACAGTCCACCACCAGCATCGGCACACCTTTCTCGGCGAGGACGTCCTTAAATAGTTTTATCGTAGCACAGCTATGCCGGCATCCTACATCAGCATAGTAGATAGCGCCATCTACCTTATACTCCTCAGCGCAATTGACGATAGCACCAAGCGCCCGATCGTCCAGAGGACCATACATCCGCATCTCCGGTATCATGTAGGACTTTCTGGCAACGCTTTCCAGAGGACGCAATGGGTCTAACCTACCCTCGCCCCAGTAGGTAAAGAAGGGCTCAATTACGCTTACTGCCCCGTACTGCCGGGATATCTTATCGAGAAATCCCATCAAGTACATCGGCGGGATAAAAAGGGTCATCAAACGGAAGCGCTCTTGTTTCACCGCACCTTTCCCCATTCCGATAGCTTCATTTAATTCCCGGTACAGAGTTTCCAGATATTCCAATGCCTCAGGTTGCCCCGGGAAAAGATAATCGACGGTGAGCAGTTCCAGAAAGCCCTGCGGACGGAACGGCGTGGGGACATTCTTTCTCAACTCATTTATCCGCCGCACAAGCTCGATCTGTCTGTCCATCCGGGCTACAATTTCAGACAGCTTGTCCCAGTCCATCTTTTTCCCCGACTTCTCTTCGAGAAAATGTACCATATCATTCAGTTCACTAACTAAGTAATCTATCTCGTGCTGACTGCGCTTAAACGGGCGGTCGAGAAAGAAACCGGGACACTTACAGACCTCCATGATCAACTCTCCGCTTTTGGCAGTGTTATCGCAGACCATGTTTGACCACAGCATCACCTCGGGATGAGGCAAGGCACCGCTGGCGAAGGCACCGGTCAGACCCCGATGCGGCGTACATATTTCCTGAGCCATCCCCAACCGAGCCCCAGAAGCCAGAATGTCACTACAGTCACCAGTGAACAATGCCATCGTCCAAGTAGCAGTCTCAGTATGCATTGGCACCAGTCCCATAGCATAGATGATCTCGGCAGGGAAAAAGACGGTGTGCCCTACCACAAAACCGCCCTCTTCTTTAGCCTTGAGCACCCGGCTAAAGTAGTCCTCCAGCATCTGGTAATACATAAACTGGCTCTGTCTTGCTTCAGGGTCAGCCCGAAGCATCCGCCGGATCAGTCGGCACGCCCTGATAACCGAGCCTAGCTTATTCCCGCTACCTATAGAATTCATCCTCTCCTCGCCTCTACCATTTCGATGAAAGCCTGTACCCTGGTCTTTATCTGCCCCGAGCCTGATGTCCCGTACTCCACATCGAGAGCCAGCATCGGAATCCCATGCTCTCCCAGTCTTTTCTCCAGCAACGGTAGGTCATGGGCATAGGGCACGCAATACCTTATCGTCTCGCTGATCACACCGTCCACCCTGAAGTCCAAAGCAGCCTTTACGATCCGGTTGAACCGCTCCTCCGATGGAAACATCCGCGCACAAGGAAAGTTATTTAAATAGCGGCGGGAGATAGCTTCAAGTGGCGAATTTGTGCCTTCAAAGGTCACTAAATCGCCCCAATATCGGGTACTGGTGCACAGCTCATCAGTTACCACCAGCCCACCTTGTTCCTCAATAAACTTCACAAATTCGGCATTGGTTAGCACGCTACCCACCAGCATCAGTCTGACCCGTCCGCTGTAAAATCTATCTGACGACTTTAGCTCACTAAGTAATTCCGTTAACCAGTTGTTGAACACCTCCTTCGGCATCCGGAAACTGGCATTCGATACTTCCATCGTCTCTGCCCCTGATATAGGTGGCTTCCCACGTTCACGCAACTCATAAAGTCTTCTTAGCAACTCCCTCGACTCATTATAAAGCTGGACAGATTTGTATAGCGCTTCGTCAGTTATCTTTGTATTCAAATGCTCTTCCAGATGCCTCTTAAAATCGAGCACTTCCTGATAATAGAGAGCGTGCGCACGCTCAGTGTACTTACGGGGTACAGTAAGCACATGATGAAAAGGGGTCTTTATATAGCTACGCCAGAGGTCGAAAAGACGCCGGGCACCATCGCACGTAGAACCACCGACCGCGCCATCAAGGAAATCATATTCACCCCTTAGACCCATCTGCAGACAACTGCGGGCAAATGAGCAGTTGTTCACATACATATAAGCATTGCCATCATCTAGGTCCACTTCCCGAGAGTAGCCCACAATACGCACAGGCAGAATACCAGCGGCATGCATTATCTCTTCAGGTACATAAGTGCACAGCCAACCGAAGACCTTCCTTCCACTCCCCCTCCACTCCATAATTTCCCTAGTCTTCGGAAAGGTCCTGTTTACTTCCCTGAACCGCTCCAACACCACCAGCCTTCTAGCCTGGTCATGCTGGTCAGTCATCTTTTAGCACCTACCAGTCCCCGAACTATTTCTTAGCCTACAAAGCCACTTCTGGATGGAAACCCACAAAGATAACTCCCGGACCTGCCCCATAGCCCATCACCGGACTGAACTCGCCTATCAGCATGCTTAGACACTCGAAGCGACTTTTGAGTTGCTCAGCAAAACCACTCGCTTGCTCAGGTACAGCAGCATGGGTGACCATGAAATGGAGCCTATTGCTTGCAGCCTCGCGCTCAATCATATCCATGATTTTATTAAGCCCTTCAGTCTTCTTCCGCACTCTGTCGACAAACTCCACCTTGCCCTCGCCAGTCAATTTATTTATCGGTCTGATATTAAGCAATGAAGCTATCTGCGAGGCAGCTTTGGAAATGCGCCCAGTCCGATAAGCGTAACGCAGTGTATCCAGTAGCATTAAACCCCCCGCAACCGACCTGATACGCTGGACAAGCCTTTCCACCTCGTCAAGACCCTTTCCCATAGCCGCCGCTTTAGCCGCCGCCATTACTAAGAGCCCTTGGGTAGAGGCACAAGCCTTCGAGTCCCACACTCTTATAATTACGTCTGGCCTCCGCTCGCGCAGAAGTTCTGCTGCTACAGTAGCTGTCCGCGAGACCGCACTCAACGCCGAGGAAATGGTGATAAAAAATATCTCCTTATAGTCCTCAGCCAGCTCAGTATACACCTTGAGCAAATAGTCCGGTGAGATAGCTGAAGTGACAAACCTGTCAGGGTCCTCCACTATCAAGCGGTACGCCTCAGCAGTTTTCAAAGTAACCCCCTCAATGTGCATCTGCCCATTAACGATTATGTTGGCAGCGGGTACTACCCTTATGTTGTACTCTCTGGCTAAGTCCTCCGGTATACAGGCTACAGTGTCTGTCATCACCAGTAACTTTGACATCTCTCACCTCCTACCACACGAGATAAATCCACACCTGCAGCTAGCACACCAGGTAACCGCCATCAACCACGATCATCTCACCGGTCACATAGCTTGACAGTTCCGATGCCAAGAACAAAACCACCCGAGCCACCTCATCCACCTCACCCATTCTCCCCAAGATTATCCGAGAGAGGAATGCCTTAAGCTCCTTCATCTGCCCTCGTACTTCTTCGGCAACACCCGACTTCTCCAGATGCAAGGACACCCATCGGGTCTTAATCGCTCCCGGGGCAATTGCATTCACCCTTATCCCATATGGACCAAGTTCCCGTGCCAGACTTTTGGTCAGTGCCCAGACCCCACCTTTGGAAGCATCATAAGCGGACATGCCACTTGCCGAAGGACGCAGGGCTTCTATAGATGCGATGTTTATAATGCAACCTCCCCGTCCTTGTTTTACCATCGCAGCACCGGCACAACAGCTACAAAGAAAGGTCCCTCTGAGATTCACTGCCATCACTTTGTCAAAGTCCTCGCCGCTCATTGAATCCAGCGACTTACGCGGATAAACGCCGGCGTTGTTCACCAGTATGTCCACCCCACCCAACTTCTCCACACAGACATCAACCATCTTATGTACATCAGCCTCATTGCTGACATCACATTTTATGCAATAAGCAGCATACCCTGAAGCTGTTAAACCCCCCACCGCCTTTTCAGCTTCTTCAATATCTAAATCAGCTATCAATACCGACGCACCAGCCTCAGCTAAACGGGAGCAAATAGCAAACCCGATACCCCTTGCCCCACCAGTCACCACTGCAGACTTACCACTCAGACTTATAAGCTCCCGCAGGTGTTTATCCGTCTCCATCAAGCACAGCCCCAGGCAGACCACAATGCGCGATCGATACCTCGTATAGCTAGGTATTATAGGTTCAATGTCCTTGACTGTCAAGATAGCATACTCGTCCAGCACACCAGTAACACATATTCTCGATTGCTTTCAGGACAAAAGCTGCCACTTAGCCCCTTCATCTGGATACAGCCATCAATTATCGGACCTTTGCCTGTTTATATCGGGCCGGCAATTGTTTTGCAATCCGACATATTGACAAACTTATAAACTCGTTTTAGAATCCGTCATACTTGATACCTCGTAATACTAGGTACTTAAGGCACTGACAGAGACGGTTGACTCGGCGTTTGGGGACAGGAGCAAAGATGCCAGCGGCAGAAAAAATTGACTACAGCGCCCTCGACGTCGGCTTTCGGTTCCCTCCACTAAAGTTCACCATCACCGAAGATATTTGCTCGGCTTATATGCAGGTGATAGGAGAAGACAATAAGTTATACAGGCAAACGAACCTCGTCCCCCCTATGTCTGTGTTGGCTCTGGCTATGGCTGAGATGTCAAAAAATATCTCATTCCCAGAAGGAGCTATACTCGTGTCTCAAACTCTTGAGTTCTATCATCCCGTGCGTCTGAACGATATCCTCACTGCTGCCGCTGAGGTGGTCGAAAAACTGCAGTCAAAAAGGCTCAGCCTGCTCACTATCAAACTGCGCTTGTTTAACCAGCACAACGATGAAGTAGCTTCCGCTGAAACATGTTTTGCACTGGGCTACAGGCAAAAAAGTTAGAGGAACAATGAAGGGGTCTTTGGTCATCGGAGCCATTCTGCCAACGCTGGAAAAAATTATCACCCAGCGGGACATAAATTCCTACGCCAAAGTCAGTGGCGATTTCAACCCTATACACGTAGACCCCGAATATGCTCGGAAAACTCCGCTGGGGGGCACAGTAGCGCATGGAATGCTCCTACTAGCCTACGTTTCGCAAATGATGACAAAGGTGTTCGGCAAGTCCTGGCTGGAAAATGGCAAGATATACGCCAGATTCAAAGCGCCAGCCCGCCCCGGTGACCAGCTCACCATCTCCGGGGCTGTCACCAGGGTCGATACCGACTATGGGACAACTTTAGTATGTTGCGATATTTTTTGCAGAAATCAGAACGGTGAAGACTTGATACTGGCTAGCACGGAGGTGAAGATAAAGCATGAAGATAGCAATTGATGGCATGGGGGGCGACTTCGCCCCGTCTGAGATAGTCA
Organism: Dehalococcoidia bacterium; assembly: GCA_034433775.1. Classification (GTDB taxonomy): domain Bacteria; phylum Chloroflexota; class Dehalococcoidia; order GIF9; family UBA5629; genus CALJTV01. The sequence continues at coordinate 5,693 of DAOUAI010000007.1, read as the reverse complement.
AAGGGACTGTCGACGCTGCCCGCACCTATCAGGTGGAAATCATCTTGGTAGGACCCGGGGAACAAATGGAGGCAGAGCTGTCCAAACATGATTGCTCCGGTCTGAAAATCGAAATTGTACATACCGACCAGTACCTGATAGAGGGCGAGCCACCAGCTTTCGCCCTGCGCAGAAAACCTCAAGCCTCGGTCTTTGTGGCAACAAAGCTGGTAAAAGACGGGCAAGCAGATGCCATGGTGAGCGCCGGTCCTACAGGGGGCGTCGTCGCCGCTGCCCTTTACCTGCTCGGCACCGTCGGTGGCTTCACCCGTCCAGTGGTAGGCGGGGCTTTCCTTGGCTTTGCCCCCAACACTGTGGTGCTGGACTTGGGCAGCAATGTCGACTGCAAACCACAGGAGCTGCTCGATTTTGCCATCGTGGGCACTGTCTACGCCAAAAAGATGCTGGGTATAGAAAATCCCACCGTTGCCCTGCTTAGCGTAGGTGCAGAAGAAGGCAAGGGCAACGAACAGGTCAAGCAGGCTTTCCCCCTGTTTAAGCAGAGCGGACTTAACTTCATCGGCAATGTCGAGGGATATGATATCCCGCTTGGCAAAGCAAATGTTATTGTCTGCGACGGCTTCGTTGGGAACATCCTGGTCAAATTCGGCGAGGAGCTTGGCAAGGTCCTGTGTAAGTGGCTCGAGGAGAAGTTAAGAAACGACCTGGACAAAGGCAAAATCGCTACCATCACCTCTGCACTCTTGCGGGCGACCAATGCGGCTGATGCCATGGGTGGCGGACCCCTGTGGGCAGTAAATGGGGTAGCCTGTGTCGCCCACGGACGCTGCAAAGCACCCGAATTCTGCAAAGCTATAGGACAGGCTAAACGAGCAGTAGAAGAAGACTGGGTCGGCACACTAAAACAAGAACTGACCATCGCCAGGAACAAACTGGGAATAGAGTAATTTGATAAAACAATTTGGAGGTAGCCAAATGTCAGCAGCTGTCGAAGAAGCAATAACCGAAATCGCCTCAAAAATACTGCGCAAAGACGTTGATCTAACCACAGTCAACAATTTCAAGGAGCTGGGAGCTGACTCTTTAGACATCATCCAGATCATCGTAAAGGTCGAAGATAAGTTCGATATCGAACTTCTGGAAGAAGACTTGCAGAACATAAAAGGTATCAAGGACTTCGTCGCCTACGTAGAACGCCGCATCGCTGAGAAAAATAGCTAATAGCACAGGACCAAAGATGTCGCTTACTGGAAAAGTAGCCCTGGTAACAGGTGGCTCAAGAGGTATAGGTAAAGCGATCACGCTAAAGCTGGCTAGCGAAGGTGCTGATGTCATCATAAATTTTCTCCACCGCCGAAGCACTGCCGAAGCCACCGCAAACGAAGTCCGCGCCAAGGGCGTGAAAGCCCACCTCATCAAAGCTAATCTCAGCGAACCGGAAGAGATAGACCGCATGTTTCAGGAAATCGAGCACGAATTTGGCAAGCTCGATATCTTTATAAGCAATGCCGCTTCCGGTGTAGCCAAGGCTGCTCTCGAACTGGACACACGTGGCTGGGACTGGACGATGGGCATTAATGCCCGAGCCTTCCTGCTCTGCACACAAAGAGCAGTCAAGCTGATGCCCACGGGCGGTAAGGTCATCGCCATATCCAGCCTCGGAGCACGCCTGGTCTGGCCAGCTTACTCAGCAGTAGGAGTGTCCAAAGCTGCCCTGGAAGCTCTCGCCAGATACCTGGCAATGGAATGCGCCCCTCTGGGTATAACCGTGAATTGCATTGCCCCGGGTGCTGTGGAAAGCGAAGCCCTGAAGCTTTACGCCGGTGATGAAAACCTGAATAAGTCCGTGTGGCAGAAGACGCCAGCAGGCAGAATGGTGTCACCCGAGGATATCGCCAACCTTGTCCTCTTTCTCTGTAGCGAGCAGGCTAGCATGATCGTGGGACAGGTCATCGTGATAGACGGCGGGGTCACATTAGCCCCGATCAACTTTTGAGGAGAGCGCCTTGAGACCGGACACGAACACAAAGCGAAGAGTTGTGGTAACTGGGCTGGGTGCAGTCACGCCGCTGGGACTGACCGTGGAGGATTTCTGGAACGGGCTGGTCAACGGCAAGTCAGGTATCGATTACATCACTCTTTTTGATGCCACAAACTACCCGGTGAAAATCGCCGCCGAGGTAAAGGGTTTCGACCCCACTCTATATATGGATGAAAAAAGGGCTGACCGCACGGGGCGCTGCACACAATTCGCTATCGCTGCGGCAAAGATGGCAATTAACGCTGCCGGACTTGATATGACTAAAGAAAACTCGCATAAAGTCGGCGTGATGATCGCCACCAGCGGCATGGTCTCTACGCTCGTCGACCATGCAGACACCATAAAGTCCAGACCCAAACGCATCGACCCGCTGTTCATCCCTAAAATGGCACCAAGCATGGTCACCTCCCAACTCGCATTGGACATCGGCGCCAGGGGGCCCAATACAAGTATCAATAGCGCCTGCGCCAGTGGTAGCGATGTCATCGGGCTAGCTATGAACCACATACTCCTGGCAAACGCCGATGTTATCATCGCCGGAGGCACTGAAGCCAATATCAGCCCGGTCGCCATCGCCACCACTGCCCGCGTTGGTGCACTATCACTCGAGCCCGATCCTAAAAAAGCCAGCCGCCCCTTTGACCTCAACCGTGGCGGCTTCGTCTATGGCGAGGGGGCTGGCATCCTCATCCTGGAAAGTCTAGAGCACGCCCTAAACAGAAATGCCCCGATATTAGCCGAACTGGCTGGAGTAGGCTGGTCCTTCGATGCTTATAACGATACCGCCCCCGACCCCAATATCGAAGCTTTAGCCATCAAAGCAGCCCTCGACAATGCCGGACTTCTACCTCAGCATATCGACTACATAAATGCGCACGGCACTGGTACTAAGCTAAATGACGCCGCTGAGACCAAGGCCATTAAAATGGTATTCGGCGATTACGCTTACCGTATACCAATAAGCTCCAACAAGTCCATGATAGGGCACCTCGCCTGTGCTGCCGGAGCAATAGAAGCGGTGGCAGCCGTCATGACTATAAAAGAAGGCGTAATCCCACCCACCATAAACCTCGAGACACCTGACCCTGAATGCGACCTGGACTACGTACCCAACAAAGCACGCCGCCAAGAGGTCAACATCTGCCTCTCCAACTCATTCGGCATGGGCGGGCAGAACTGCTGCCTGGTGTTTAAAAAATTCAGCAGGTAACTAGAAATGACAAAAGAATTTGAAAACAAAGTAGCACTGGTGACAGGTGCCTCGCGGGGCATCGGCAAGGGAATCGCTCTTAAACTTGCTAGCCTGGGGACAAAAGTCATTGTTAATTACGTGCATCACGATGAGGAGGCACGGCAAGTGCTCTCTCAAATTTTAGCACTGGGAGGAGAGGCTGAACTGAAAAAAGCCGATGTGTCCGATAGCACAGCCGTCAAGACCATGTTCAATGAGATCAAGTCCCGCTGGGGCAAAGTCGATATCCTGGTCAACAACGCCGGCATCACCAGAGACACCTTCCTCCTCAGAATGCCGGATAATGACTGGGACGCCGTCATCAATACCAACCTCCGCGGTACCTACCTGTGCACCAAGATGGCTTTGCGTTCGATGATCGAGCAGTCTTGGGGACGCATCATCAATATAACGTCCCTGGCTGGACTGTTGGGCAATGCCGGGCAATCAAACTACTCTGCTGCCAAAGCAGGCATAATCGCCTTTACCAAAAGCGTCGCCCGCGAGGTCGGTGCTTTGAATATCACTGTAAACGCCATAGCACCGGGCTTTATCTTGACCGATATGACCGACAAACTGCCCCAGGAGACCAAAGATTTTATACTCAGCCGCATACCTTTAAAACGGTTCGGCACACCGGAAGATGTAGCTAACCTGGTAGCTTTTCTAGCTAGCGAACAGGCTTCATACATAACCGCTCAGGTGATTGGCATAGACGGAGGCGTTATTTAGTCCAGATGCAGATAAGTTGTAAAAAACACAGGGCCCGGACGGATCGCAAGGTAGAAGACAGGAGGAAAACTCATGAAAAAAGTGCGTGTCATCACAGATACCATATGTTGCTTGCCAGACGACAAAATCGGACAGTATAACATCAGACTCATTCCCATCCCGCTTGTCATCAATGGCAAGCCCTACCGCGACCTTATAGAAATAACCCCGGACGAATTCTGGAACATGTTCCCCAGTGTCAGGGAATTTACCACCGGCGCCCCGGCACTCACCGAATTTACTGACGCCTTCAGCGAACTGAGCAAAGACACAGATAGCATCGCCTGCGTCTTCGTGTCCAGAGCGCTCAGCGGTACTTACGAAGCAGCCTGCCAGGCAAAGGAAATGTTCCAGCGCGACCATCCCAACATAAATATTGAGATCATCGATAGCCGCACCGCAGCCGGTGCACAAGGCTTTATTGCCCTGGAAATGGCACGCGCTGCCGCAGCAGGAAAACCCCTCACAGAGATAGTCAAAATCGCCGAAAACATGATCCTCAAAGCAAAATTCGCCTGTGCCCTGGAAACATTGAAATACCTGATTAAGAGCGGTAGGGCACCGAAAACAGCCTATTTAGGTGAGCTCATGCAGGTAAGACCCATCATAGGCATGCTCAACAACACAGGACTCGTGGAAAACCTGGGAAGAGCGAGAGGGAAGGAAAAGTCCATGGAGAAACTCGTGGAGATAATCTCCGAATATGTGAAGCCAGAACAACCCCTCCACGTCATGGTGCATTACACAAATTCCATCGATGACGGTAAGCAGTTGTTGCAGATGGTGAAGACCAGGTTCAACTGCGTAGAGGAGTATATGACTCCATACACCCCGGTGATGTCGGGGCATACCGGACCAGTGTTCGCAGTCTCTTTTTACACCTGATGCACCACTAGCACAACCGACCCGATAGGGAGGCATAGATAAGCCAGATGTTGACCAAGGACTACCTCGACGGAAACGATATCCTGTCCTTGACTATTGCCGGTACCAAATGGCTGGAAAAGGTGGTGCCTGAGATAAACGCCATGAATGTCTACCCCGTACCCGATGGCGACTGCGGCACCAACATGTTTCTCACCTTAAGCTCCAGCATCGAGGAGGCTTCCAAACTGCCAGATACCAGCCAGACTTCTGCCGTAGCTACTGCCATAGCTAAAGGCGCCTTGATGGGTGCCAGAGGCAATAGTGGAGTCATCCTCTCCCAGATATGGAGAGGGTTCGCCGAGGCTTTAAAAGAAAAAGGCGCCATCAGCGCCGCCGATCTGGCACACGCCCTGCAAAGGGCAGCCGATGTCGCCTATAAAGCGCTAAGCAACCCGGTTGAAGGGACAATCCTCACCGTGATTAAAGATGCTGCGAAAGCCGCTATTTCTCGAGCCTCAACCGCTGATCCCAGCCCCATATCTGTCCTGGAGGCTGCTGTACTGGCTGCCCGCGAGGCTGTGGTCAACACCCCCAACTTACTAGAAGAGCTTAAAGAAGCCGGCGTACTGGATGCCGGGGGACACGGACTCTATACCTTCCTCGAAGGGGCCCTGTTGTCCATAAAGGGAGGACCCGACCATCAGTCCCCGTTGCTCCTTTCCACACAAATGCCCAGAATTATACAGGGCACAGAGACTCCAACCGAAGAGGCATATGGCTACT
>DAOUAI010000006.1:0-32196 GCA_034433775.1 Dehalococcoidia bacterium | reverse complement strand
GAAAAATGCGAACGTGGTTGTGAACATTGTGTGCTGGCTTGCCCGGCAAAGGCGATAAGTCCCGGCAGAGGTGGCGTTAAAGTCATAGACCAAACTAAATGCACTAAATGCGGCAGCTGTCAGCTTGTCTGTCCACCGGAGTATAGCGCGGTAATAAAAGTCTCGCCAGCGAGTTCCTTGCCTAAACACTAAGTTGAGAATTTGTAGTCGCGATAGTGTCGAAAAACGTACAGCCGATTTTATTGGAAAGGTACGCTTTCTTACAGGTATAATGGTTGCATCAAATTTTAGTAGATAGGGAGAAGTAGGTGAAATGGCAATGACAATTGTCGTAGCGGGAAAGGGGGGTGTCGGCAAAACAGCTGTGGCTGCACTGCTTATAGACATGTTATCTAAAAAGGGGATAGTGTTAGCTATCGATGCTGACCCGAGTACAAACTTGAATATTGCCTTGGGTTTGCCCTTGGGTGAGACTGTTGGACGGGCCCGGGAAGATATCACTGAGGCTATTCAGAAAGGGACTCTCTCTCCTACTGTCTCAAAGCAGGATGTCTTGGATATGAAAATAAGGCAGGCACTGGTCGAATCTGACAGGATCGACCTTCTGGCGATGGGACGTCCAGAAGGTCCCGGGTGCTATTGCGCTGCCAATCATATGCTGCGACTTACTATCGATAGACTGGCTAAGAATTACGAGTATACGGTTATTGACTCGGAAGCTGGCATGGAGCATATCAGTCGCCAGACAACGCGCGATGTCGATATACTGCTTATAGTTTCTGATGTCACTATGAGAGGCATAATGGCTGCTGCCAGAATGAAGGATTTAATTAAAGAAATGAGGACCAAAGTAGGTAGGATAGGTCTTGTTGTAAACAGGTCGAAAAATAGTCTACCGCCGCAAATACAGAAGGCTATTGAGGAATATAAACTGGAATTGATCGCCGTTATCCCTGAGGACCCTTACATAGGTGATCTTGATGTCAGGGGGAAGCCTTTAACTGAACTGCCGGAAGATGCGCCGCTGAGGAAGGGAGTAAGGGAAATAGTTTCCAAATTAGGTTTGTAATCGACTACTTCAAAAATTTGGTGTGGTGAGCATTGTGAGTAGGAAATTGGTCAGCTTGCGAGAAATAGAGGGAGTAGTAAGTCCCCACCAGCGCCAGGTTGAGTCAGCGCTGGAGGCCAGAAAGATAGCTTTTGAATTTGTTACTGATGTGTCTGGACTGGCTAAATATATCGGGGGTAAAGAAGAGCTACTTGGTGTTGGTGAGGACTGGGCTCTGAGCAAAGAGGTATTCCCGGGGGTAAGGATATTCTTTATTTTTCATCGCTCTGATGAGGAGTTTCCCAGTAGGTTGAAGGTACTTTTTTCAGGCAAAAAAATAGGAATGATGAAAGGCGAAGACCTTGCTGGGTTTGTTATATTGTTTGTCAATCATATGATGAGATACATTAGGGAAACCTTACCCGCCGATAAATTGCCAGAAATATGTCAGAGGGTGTAATTAAGGAATAGTTAGGCATTGTTTGCTGGTACTATTATAACCTGCCAAACTCCCTTTCAAGCTGGTGCGAGCTAAGGTGGAGCATGGTTGGTCTGCCATGAGGGCAAGTTTGAGGTTGTGTAGTCTGCTCTAATTGCGCTATTAGTTCTCTCATTTCCTCTATGGAGAGGGGCTCTCCAGCCTTGATGGCACTGTGACAGGCTACAGAAATCGCTACCCTGTCCTTCAATTGTTTCAGTTCTGTTTCGCCACTCAGTGAATCCAGCAGGTTGTATATTGCCTCAGTTAGATTTGTATTTTTCATTAGCGCGGGTAATGCTCTCAACAAATAACACCTTGTACCAAAAGGTTCAAGCTTAATGCCAAATTGTTCCAGTGTTTGGCTATGAATCTTTAGAATTTCATCACGTTTCAGGTCCAGTTCAATACATATTGGCTCCAGAAGCCCTTGAACCTCTACTTTTTGCTGTGCATTTTGTTCCAATATTTTCTCAAATAAGACACGTTCGTGAGCAGCATGCTGGTCTATCAATATGAGTCCATCAGCCCCCTCAGCCATTATATATGTGCTGGACAGTTGTCCTATGACCCTCAAGGCGGCAATGTTTAATATACTGCTCTGTGAAGCGGGCAGGAGGGTTGGTGGTGGGTTGAACTGCATATCAGCAGGCTTGATTTTTGGCGCTGGTATTACTGTTTCCAAACCTTTGTGGACAGATTTTCGGACGGCAGTGAAGACTAGCTGATTATTGCGGAACTGGACCTCTGTTTTTGCCGGATGTACATTAACGTCGATTTCTTGTGCTGGCAGGTTGATATTCAAGATAGAGATAGGGTATTTTCCTGGTATAAGCCAGCTGTGGTAAGCCTCTTCGACTGCGCGGGCAAGGATATTGCTGCGTATCCAGCGTCGATTAACAAAAAAGTCAAGATAACTTCGACTGGAGCGGGCAATTGACGGAGGGCTTATCATACCAAAGATGAGTAGGGGCTCGTCTGATTCTCTTATTTCTATCATTTGCCTAGCAAGGTCGATACCATAAATAGCAGCAATTGCATCTCGCAAGTCGCCGTTGCCATTTGTTGACAAAACCTGGCGTCCTTCGAGGACGAAATGAAATTTTACCTCTGGGAAAGCAATCGCATAGTGGGATACGACATCGGCTATGTGCCCATTTTCTGTGGTGATGGATCTGAGAAACTTTAACCGTGCCGGGAAGTCGCGAAAAAGATAGCGCACAGTGACAGATGTACCGCGAGGACGACTCTGTTTTTCTCTCCTAATTGTGTGGCTATTTTCTACAAGGATCAAAGTACCTATATCATCGTCTTCAGCTTTAGTTAGCATTTCTACTTGTGCTACAGCGGCTATACTTGGGAGAGCTTCGCCGCGAAAACCTAGTGTGCCTATTTTGCCCAGATCGTCTAGTTTGCTTACTTTGCTGGTGGCATACCGTTTAAAAGCAATTTCCACATCTGCTGCTGGTATACCGCTGCCATTGTCGGCGACTTTGATGAATTTTAAGCCACCTCCTTGTGCTTCTATCCATATTTGAGTAGCACCGGCGTCAAGAGAATTCTCTATCAACTCTTTGACTACTGAAGCCGGTCTTTCTATGACTTCACCAGCGGCGATTTTAGATATTACTTCCCGGGGCAAGACTTTAATAGGCATCTCAGCTCATTTTACGAGGCGGGTTGTAGAAAGTAAAGCGGCTTTCTAAAGCTTCTCGATCGGAGCTAGGCTGAGAAGTAACCTTTTAATACCTGCTGTGGTGAATGCTACTGTGATCTCTTGGTCACCAGGAGAGGTATAGCAGCTTATGACTACACCGTCTCCAAATAGTTTGTGGCGAATCCGGTCGCCAATTTCCAGCTTCATGGCTTCAGCTGATTTTGCCGCTAGCCTTGAATATATACTGGTTATTGGCGTAAATTTGTCTTCCTGTTCTTCCTCCCAACTGTTCCTGTGGATTATTAACTCTTCGGGTATATCTTTGAGGAATCTGGAGGGCGTGATTTGGGAACTGTTACCAAAGAAGGTGCGGTGCTGGGTATAGAGCAGGTAGACTCGTTCTTTAGCGCGGGTGATACCTACGTAACACAAACGGCGTTCCTCTTCAATTTCGTCAATATCAACAGATTTGCGATGAGGCAGGAGCCCCTCTTCAACCCCTGTAATAAAGACCACTGGAAATTCTAACCCTTTTGCTTGATGCAGGGTAATCAAGGTAACGGCATTCGAGTGCTCCTCTAATTCGTCTACATCGGATACCAAACTTATCTTCTCGAGGAAAGCAGCCAGTGCATCTCGTGGGTCTAAAGAGTCGTATTCTCTAGCTACAGCATGAAGTTCCAAAATATTTTCCCAGCGCTCCTCTCCGTTTTCTTGATTAAGAATATAGTCCTTGTATTCGATCATTTGAAGCAGTTCATCTATAAGCGTTGATAGACTGAGTTCCTGACTTTTGGAGATTAGCTCTTCGATCAGATTTACAAAGCAAGTGACTGCGTAGTTGGCACGGGGTGTTAGCACAGGTCCACCTTTCTGGGCAGCTATTTTCAGGGCTGAATAAAGAGGGATGCCCTCTTTCTTTGCCCAAGCTGATATCTCAGCTAGCGTACGCTGTCCGATTCCTCTTGCGGGTACGTTTAGTATGCGGGCAAGGCTTATGTTGTCATTTTGATTGTAAACAATTCTTAAGTAGGCGATAATATCTTTAATCTCTTGTCTCTGATAAAATCGAATGCTGCCGACCAGTTTGTAGGGCACACCGTAACGGATAAATGCCTCCTCAAGTGCTCTAGATTGAGCGTTAACCCGGTACATGACAGCACAGCCGCTAAAACTCATGCTGTTTTCGCTGGCTAGCCTTTCTATTTCCCTAACAACAAATTGTGCCTCATCGTTCTCATTGTAGGTCCTGATCACGGCTACCGGCACTCCAACCGCATTCTCGGTCCACAATCTCTTTGGTTTGCGTTGTGAATTGGCTGAGATTATGCTGGATGCTACATCCAGGATGATTTTGGTGGAGCGGTAATTCTGCTCCAGATAGGTGACGGTCGCATCGGGATAGTCGTGTTCGAAGCTTAGAATATTGCGCAAGTCAGCAAATCTCCAAGAATATATAGATTGGTCGGGGTCGCCAACAACGCAGATGTTGCGGTACTTACCTCCGAGCTGTTTTATAAGCATGTACTGGGTTATGTTGGTATCCTGAAACTCGTCAACTAAAATGTGCTGGTAGCGCGACTGGTACTGTGCTAGTATATCCTTATGGTCATTAAAGAGCTGGACTGTTTTCATCAACAGGTCATCAAAGTCGACCCCTTGGCTTTGAGTGAGGATAATCTGATATCGCTCATAAATGCGCTGGACTATTTCTTCGAAGTAATTACCGGCTCGTTTAGCATAGTCTAATGGTGTAAGCAAGCGACTTTTCGCATATTTTATCGCTGATTGGATAGACTTGGGGCTGTATTGCTTCGGGTCAAGGTTAAGTTCTTGCAGGCTTTGCTTTATCAGGTTAAGCTGGTCCTCTTCATCATAGATTACAAAATTGCGGTCGAGTCCGATAGCTTTGCCGTCCCGGCGGAGGATGCCGGCGCAGATGGCGTGGAAGGTGCCCAGTGTTAATGACTCAGCAGTTTGACCTAGTAGTCTTTCTAGCCGTTCTGCCATCTCTCTGGCGGCTTTGTTCGTAAAGGTGACTGCCATGATACGGCGGGGACTGACACCACAGACCTTTATTAAATAGGCAACACGGTGTGTAATAACTCGAGTCTTACCACTGCCAGGACCAGCTATAATGAGCAGGGGGCCTTCTCTAATTTCTACAGCCTGTCTCTGTGCTGGGTTAAGTCCGTCCAGTATGTCCATGGGTTACTTGTTCTGCTCAGTATCTTGCCACTCTATCTTCAACTTTTGCGGATCTATGCCAGTTATTGAGACACCATCAGGCTTTATAGTGATAGTAGCATCCCCGGGTTTTAGTCTTATCACTGTATCTGAGCCAGATGAACTTATATTTATCTCGCTCAGAGCAACTTTAACTACGATGTCAGCTTTTTGAGATGGTAGCCCGGAAATTAATTTCCCATTTAGGTACATAGATACGCCTTCTAAACGTACTTCAGTCCCGATCCCAGCAGCCTCACAGCCGAAGTTGAAGAGCAGTACTAACGTAGAAAGTAGAAGTATACAGATTCGTTTAGCCATTTGTTTTTTACCCATCACTTGTTCTCCTGAATCATAATTTCTGTGCTGTTTTAAAAAGGAGACTGGACCCCAACACTAGTATTGATGTTGTCTCTAGGGAAATTATAGCACTGTAGCAGAGAAGGGCTCAAAATACAGCTTTACGAGAATTGTAGTTTTACCTATAATGTGGAAGCACCTATTTTCTATTGGCTGGCTTATGGCAGACAGTATTAAAAAACTGGTGGCGATAGTTGGTATGGCTGGCTCAGGTAAGTCTGAGGTAGCCCGTATATTCGAACAGGATGGCTTTGAAAAAATCAGGTTTGGTGATATTACCGACGAAGAAATTAGGAGGCGGGGGCTGGAGCTAAGCGAGGAAAATGAACGCTATGTTAGGCAGCAGTTACGGAAAGAACATGGTATGGCTGCCTATGCTAAGCTGAACCTACATAAAATTGATACTTTACTTAAGTCTTCTAACGTTGTCATAGACGGTCTTTATTCTTGGGAGGAATATTTGTTACTCAAGAGCCGCTATGGAGAGCGATTTTGTGTTGTAGCTGTATGGGCTTCACCCAAGACAAGGTACGAAAGACTTATCCGCAGGTCAGTTCGCCCTCTTACAAAAGAGATGGCGGCTGGGCGGGACGTTACCGAGATAGAAAATACTAATAAAGGCGGACCTATTGCTATGGCTGACTTCACCATTATCAATGAGTCAACTTTGTCAGATCTGGCAAATGATGTCAGTAGGGTTATCCAGGTTTTGAAATGAAAAGACAAACAAGGCCCGGTGTTGACGGATACTTTCTCAAAGTGGCTTCAGTGGTTGCTGAGCGTTCCACTTGCCGCAGACACCACGTTGGGGCCGTGGCAGTGAGAGACAAGCATATATTGGCTACTGGTTATAATGGTGCACCGGCGGGGCTTAAAGACTGTCTGGAGCTTGGTTGTCTCCGTGATGAGCTGAATATTCCATCGGGAACGAGACACGAGATATGTCGAGGGATCCATGCTGAACAGAATGTGATTATTCAGGCATCACTCCATGGGGTGAGTCTGGAGGGGGCAACTGTGTATTGTACACATAGCCCATGCGTACTTTGTGCAAAGATGCTGGTCAATGCGAAAATCAGACGTTTTGTCACCTTCGGGACATATGCTGACGATGCATTTTTGAAATTGTTTAGCGATGCTGGGGTGGAATTCCAACTTATGAGAAAACCATCGTCTAAAATAACATATTTAGACTAAAGTCCGCGCTGTACAGTTGGATATCGAAATTTCTTATGTGTTTACTGGTCCTGTTCAGTTTCAGGTCTTATCACTATCAGTCTTGGTCCGTCTTCGGTATCCCTGGTGTCAATCGTCATGCCGTCCACAATGAAAGACAGCTCGGCGCCGACCAACAACACCTTTGAGCCCTCGTGTTCTACTACTTGGTCGCCTTCTGCCTCTTTATCTAGAACTAGAGCCAGTTGACCACCGGGACCTAATGCTAACCTAAGTCCTATCTCAGGGTCATCGGTGTTAGCCTGTAGGGCTGCAAGTAGAAGTTGTCTTGCCTCACTTGTTACTGTTAGCATTTTTACCTCCTTTGTATTTTAAAGATTGAGAGTGTACCTATTTAAATTCTCAAGGAAATTATAGCTTTGCCTTTCTCAGGTTGATATACCTATTTAGTGTTATTCTAAGGTAGACAAAGGAATTATTTTTCAAAGCGCGCTTAACAACAACTCTTTGAGTTATGATTTGTACTTTAAAAAGCGGCTGATATTTAGATAAAATTGGCTAAAACGGAGGTTTGAGGCATGGAAATTAAAAAAGTCTGTGTAGTTGGTGCTGGTACAATGGGCAACGGGATAGCGCAGGTAGTGGCGCAGGCTGGTTATGAGACTACAATGGTCGATGTGAAGCAGGAATTTCTTGATAAAGGTTTAGCCGCGATCAAGAGTAGCTTGGGCAGGTTTGTGGAGAGAGGCAGGCTCAGTCGCCAGGGTATGGAAAAAGCTCTGGCTAATATCCATGTGACAATTGATTTAGCAACTGGTGCAGCAGATGCAGATTATGTCGTTGAGGCGGTCTTTGAACGCGTTGAAGTCAAAGCACCGCTGTTTAAACAGCTTGATGAGATTTGCCCCAAGCATTCGATTCTGGCGTCTAACACATCGGGTATTCCAATAGGTTTGCTTGCTTCGACAACTAAGCGTCCGGATAAGGTAATTGGCATGCATTTCTTCAGTCCTGTGCCCATGATGAAGGGGCTGGAGGTTGTCAAGTCACTGTTGACTTCAGAGGAAACACTTCGAGTCAGCCTAGACTTTGCCAAATCTATCGGTAAGGAAGCCGTAGTGGTCAAGGACTCCCCTGGTTTCGTAACTAACAGGATAATACCCTTGGTGATGAATGAAGCGGCTAAACTTGCGGAGGAAAATCTAGCCAGTGTAGAGGACATTGATAAGGTCGTCAGGCTCTCCTTTAATTGGCCTATGGGACCTTTTGAACTTCTTGATCTGGTTGGTGTGGATGTGGTTGTTGACCTTCTGGAGGGTATTTACCAGCAAACCGGGTGGGAGCGGTATAAGCCTACCCGATTACTCAAAAGAATGGTGGAGGTAGGTTATCTTGGTAGAAAAGTGGGGAAAGGTTTTTATACTTTGTTTGCTGAAAAACAGAAACTACTTTAGCAAAGTTGTAAGAGGGAGGGTTGTTAGTAACTAATTTTTAGCGATCTTGGTCTTATATGGAATAAGATTTGGAGTTTTCCTTTTTCCGGCGTACGAACTATTGTTTCGGAGGTTTTTGACTGCATGGTTTCTTATAAGGCTGTATCTTCTGTCTCAAGTTCAATAACATTGCTAGGTTGTAGCGATCGTTCAGCTTAGTACTAGCCTTTTTTGCATTCTCGAGCCTAATAAATCGCCGTTACAGGCTCATGTTTGTGGAAATCATGCTTGTGTCCGGGAGTTTATAGACTAACTCATATATGGGGGAGACAATGAGAGAATGCAATATCGAGAACAACAAATTGCAATGTAATTGCACGTACGAACCTTGTCCCAGAAAAGGTGTGTGTTGTGAGTGTGTGAAGTATCACCGTGAAGCGGGAGAGTTGCCAGCTTGTTTTTTCCCGCCTGAGGTAGAACTTAGTTACGACCGCTCTATTAAAAGATTCATTGATACCTGTAAAAAGGGGCAACGGTGAGGTAAGGCAGATTTTTGGCTCTCTGTTTAGTAGGTTAATTTAAATTAATTTTGATTGTTTTCTGTACCTGAGACTATAGATGCAGCCACAATAGCTTTGCCGGTAAAGTCCTTGCTGTTTAGCTATCTGTATCGCTTGTTTGAAGCCTTCTTGTTTTTTAAAATCACGGGCAAGGAATTTGTTGCCTCCGATATCTATTCCTATACTATTTATTACAGCTGCTGACTTATGGGGGCTTATAGTTAGAGTTGTAGTGAAGGCGTTTGCCTCACAATCCAGCATGTATTGATATGTTCTTTCCAGCCGTAAGCGGTAGCAAAGCTCGCACCTTTTGCCTCCTTCTGGTTCATTTTTGAGGCCCCCGGCCTTGTTGAACCACTCGTCTGGGAGGTAAGGTATTACTTCTAAGCGAAAGGTGAAAAGCTTGGCGATGTTTTGTGCAGTCTCTAGCCGCTTATAGAATTCGGTTTCAGGGTAAATGTTGGGGTTGTAGAAAAGTCCCAAGATTTCGTGACCCTCATTCAATAAGGCTTTGGCTGAACCGGCAGCACAAACACCGCAACATATATGTAGGACTATCTTCATTTGTTCAGTCCGAAAAGCACTATAACATGGCTTGGAACCAGGGCGCAAATTGTCGTAGGATTTACTATTAATACCTTTGCCCCTTTGAAAATATAGTCTCGGCAGCACCTTCTTCAAGGCATTCGCCTATTTAAAGCCGTCTATCCCCGTTTCAATTTGACGGCTGCTTTAGTTTTAGACTTGATTAATAAGGGCATAAAAGTTTCTGCCAAGGTCGTGAAAGGTCTCCGGTCCTCTTTCTGTTGTAGTATAATAGTGACGTTGAGGTTTTCTGCAGCATGCTTTAGCATGCAGTGAAGTAGCTGTGGGTTTATAGATACTGGGCTTGGCTGGTCTGCTGTTAGGCTTTCAATTAATTTTATTACCGGGAGGAGACAAGGAATATGACGACCAATGGTTACGAGATTTCTAGGACGTTGCGATGCAAGAATCTCAATGTACCAGGCACTCTAAGTAAGTTAGCCACAGCAATTGCCAGAGCTGGCGGGAATATTGGGAACATTACCACAGTGCATCTTGGGCACCATTATACTGTTCGGGATATCGAGGTATTCGTGAGCAACAGTGAGTCGCTTTCTGTTCTGTTAGATGAGGTATCGAGGCTGAAGGAAGTCACCGTATTAGAGGTCAGAGATCACATACTCGATTTTCACGAAGGCGGGAAGATCAAGGTGGTCAATGCCGTGCATATTAATTCGTTGGAAGACCTGCGAAAAGTTTATACTCCAGGTGTAGCTGAGGTATGTAATCTCATCAAGGAAAATTTAGCTTGGAAGGATAAATATACTAGTATTCCGTATTCTATAGCTATAGTCACTGATGGTACTGCTGTACTTGGCTTGGGCAATATCGGTCCTCTGGCAGGTATGCCTGTTATGGAGGGTAAGGCTGCACTAATTTATCACTTGACGGGTGTAAGCATGGTACCCATTTTGCTCGATACAACAGACCCTGATGAGATTGTCAAGACTGTCAAGCATATTGCGATCACGTTTAGTGGGATACAACTAGAGGATATAGCTTCGCCACGATGTTTTATTATCCAGGAGAAGCTGGAACAGGTGTTGAATATTCCTGTCATGCATGATGACCAGCAAGGGACTGCGGTCGTTGTGCTTGCAGCTTTAATCAATGCCTGTAAGATTACTGGCGTGTCATTGGAAAAGGCAAAGATCGGGCTTATTGGCTTGGGGGCAGCAGGTATGTCCATTGGGAAGTTCCTCTTGCAATATACTGGTAATCCCCCGTTGGGCACAGCGCGAACTGAGGCGACTATCAAGCGGTATGCAGAGCAAGGCGGAATTGCCTCTAGTTTGAAGGAGATTATGGAGACAGCTGATATTGTTATTGGCACTTCTACAGTTGCCGGACTCATCGAGCCATCGATGGTAAGGAAAGGCCAGATTATTTTTGCCCTCACGAATCCTGTCCCAGAGATTGACCCGCAGCTTGCAGTAGCTGCTGGTGCTGCCCTGGCTGCCGATGGGAAGACGATCAATAATTTGCTCGCTTATCCTGGTATCTGGCGGGGGACACTGGACGCTAGGGCGGAAAAAATCAACTTCGAGATGTATAAGGCAGCTGCCACTGCAATTGCTGGTGCTGCTAGTGAAGGTGAATTGGTACCCAGCCCTTTGGAATCTAAGGTACATCTGGCAGTTACTCATAGTGTGGCTAAAGCTGCTATGGAAACCGGGGTAGCACGTCGGGAGCTAGATAGCGACTATTTTGAGAACCTTAATATTAAAGAGCCGCCTTGGGGTTGATCTGCTGGACATCGACTTGATCTTCAATAGGGTCTTTCTGCAGAGTCTCACATTAGACAGGACGTTTCATTATATTGGGGTTTCTGCTCAGACATTAAACATGAAGGTTATAATGTCGCCGTCCTCAACAATATAGTTCTTACCCTCCAATCTAAGCAGTCCTTGTCTCCGTGCTTCAGCGAGGCTACCGAGCCTTTGTAGTTCTGTGAAGTTTATAACCTCGGCTTTGATGAATCCTCTTTCTATATCTGAGTGAATCTTGCCAGCAGCTTTTAATGCAGTAGTCCCTTTAGGGATTGTCCAGGCTTTTAGCTCCTCTGAAACTGTGGTAAAGAAAGAGATTAGCCCCAGTAATTCGTAGGAAGTCCTTATAACCCGGCTAAGTGCTGGCTCACTCAGTCCTAGGGCATTGCGGAATTCTTTGGCTTCGGCATCTTCGAGCTGAGCTAATTCCATTTCCAGCTTGCCGCATATTGCTACAACTTGGGGATAGGCTCCGCGGTAGGTCTTACGAAGTTCGGTCTCTATGGCCGAAGCTTGCGATATTTGGTCTTCATCGATGTTTATCACTACAAGCATAGGCTTTGCAGTGAGGAACTGATAATTGGCAAGGCTGTGGATTTCTTCGGCGCTTAATTTCTGCTCCCGGATGGGTATTTCGCTTTCCAGCGCTGCCTTGATTTTCTGTAGAAGAGTTTGTTCTTTGAGCACAAGATCACGCTCGTGTGGCTTGGCGCTTTTTAGAAGTTCCTTGATGCGTTGTATCCTTTTTTCAATTATTGATAGGTCTGAGAAAATAAGCTCTAGATTCATTGTTGCCACGTCTCGTTTCGGGTCGATACTGCTGTCTATATGCGGAACGCCCTCATTTCTAAAAGCTCTTACTACATGAAGCAACAAATCAGCTTTGCTTAAGTAATTGAGCAGTCGTCCTCCGATACCTTCGCTTCGTCCGAAGCCTTTTGTTATACCGGCTATATCGATATACCTTATCTCAGCGGCAGTAACCTTTTTGGGGTGGAAGATACTCGCCAAGAATTCAAGTCTTGGTTCGGGGACTTTAGCTGTTCCGATATTATAGGTCAGTGCAGACGGAGCATGTGATTCGGCGGCAATGCTCCTTTTGGTTAGTGCATTGAAAATAGTGGTCTTGCCACTCTTAGGCAATCCGATAATACTGATTTCCAATGTAGCGTAGTCTCCCCTTGCTGCTTCACTATAGGACAGCCGCATTAAAAATGCAAGGCTTGCCAATCATGATGTGTTGTAGCTATTTTGATTGATGTGCTATAATGTGCCCGATTTTAAGTCTTAGGATACAAGAATGCCTTATTATGAACTTGTTGTCATACTAAGCCCTGAGCTGGCTGATGATGGGGTACAAAATTTTGTGGATAAACTAAAGGGCTTTGTTAATGGCATTGGTGGGGGTGTAGAGGAAACAGTCGGTTGGGGGAAACGGAAGCTGGCATATCCTATAAAGCGTCGTAACGAGGGTAGCTATCTATTGGCAAAACTTAGGCTTCAGCCGTCTTCAACCAAGGAATTAGAAAACAATCTCAAATTGTGGGATGAGGTTTTGCGCCATTTACTGGTAAGGGTTAGCAAGTAAGCGGGGGATTGACATGGTGAGTCTGAACAAAATTATACTTATTGGCAATGTAGGCACAGACCCTGAGATGCGTTTCACTCCAAGTGGTAATCCAGTGACCTCGTTTCGTCTGGCAACAAATCGTGTGTATACCGCGCCAGATGGGGAAAGGAGGCAAGAGACTGAGTGGTTCACTATAGTCACTTGGCGGAAACAGGCTGAAAGCTGCAACCAATTCTTGACCAAGGGGCAGCGAGTGTATGTGGAGGGCAGTTTGAGGACGCGCGCATGGGAGGGAAGAGACGGTCAACGGCGAGTAACTGCTGAGGTGATAGCTAACAGGGTACTGTTTTTGGACAAGCAGGCGGCAGCTCCTCTTCCAGGGGACGAATTGCCAAGTGAAGTTGCTGGTGACGAGGTAGAGCCGGAGGATTTACCCTTTTAAATTGTCGGCGGAAGGCAGGGCTAAAAAATGACTGATGTTGAAGGCATTAAAGAAGTCAAGGAAAGGGGAAGACGCTTCGCTTTAAAGCCGAAAGTCTGTCCTTTTTGTAAAGATGGAACCGAAATAGACTACAAGGATATTGCCAGGTTACAGCGCTATGTCTCCAGTAGGGCGAGAATTGAGGCGCGCCGGAGAACCGGAGCCTGTGCTAAACACCAGCGGCGGCTGGCATTGGCGATAAAGAGGGCTCGCTTTCTGGCATTACTGCCTTATGCCCCGGACCATCTCCGTCCTGGTGATATTTCAGAGGGCTAGCAGACCAGGGGAAGTTGATATGCCCAAGAGGACCTATCAGCCTAAGCGGACTACAAGAAAGCGTAAGCATGGCTTCCGAGCTAGAGCGGCGACACGTGGTGGGCGCGGGGTACTAAAAGCGCGGCAGCTTAAAGGACGATGGAGGCTTACTCCTGTCTAGCGCTATGGGGGTGCACCAGGCTTTAAGAACCAGAGCCCAATATTTGGCAGTTTATAACTCTGAAAGAAGTTGGGCAAGTAGCCTTGTGATAATGAAAGCAGTACCTAATGAGCTTAATGTTACCAGGGTAGGCTTCTCAGTAGGCAAAAGGATTGGTAAGGCTGTAGTACGTAATCGCACTCGTCGTTTGCTCAGGGAGGTCGTGCGTACATTGAATATAAAATCCGGGTGGGACATTGTATTTATTGCCCGAAAAAGCGCGGCTGATGCTAATTATTATGAATTCAGGAAAGCGATCGGCGGGCTCTTAAAGCGAGCCTGCTTGCTGGACGAAGATGAGGCAATTGGCGTTAGGGCTGATTAGACTGTACCAATTGACGATATCGCGGGTCACCCCACCTTCTTGCCGCTTTGTGCCCACCTGCTCTCAATATGCTTATGAGGCTATTGGGAGATATGGCTTAATAAAAGGGGCCTGTTTTACAGTGAGGCGTTTGGCACGTTGTCACCCTTGGTCTGAGGGTGGTTATGACCCTGTGCCATAGATTACAAGTTTGTCCTGGAGCAACGATGCGATTGATCGTTATTCCAAAATTGACCAGAGCATTGCTGTTGCTCACTTTTTCTGTGGCTATACTGGCTGCTGCTAGTTGTGCTAATCCAGAGTGGCAGGGCTGGTCTGGTATTACCTATTACGAGGGCTCTCTTTTTCTAGGTTCTATGGATGGCAAGGTTCTGGCGATTAATCCTGATTCCAGAAAAGATAACCTACCATTTCCTAGCACCGGTGAATGGGCATTCCCGTTCCCTACTCTTGGTGCAGCGAGGCCAGTATGCGGACCTACCTGTGCTTCACCAGCGCCAATAGCTAATGTCTATGCTACACCCCTGGTAGCGGGGGAGCTTGTCTATGTTGCTACCTGCTCCGGCGAAAACGGCAGGATACTGGCAATTAACCGCTCCGCCCCGGGTTATGCTGAAGGGACACCCATGAGGTCGAAAGGGGAATGGGTTTACCCCGGTGGTGTAGAATCGATAGGTGCTGTTGTAGGTAGTCCTGTGTTATATGATGGTACGCTGTATTTTGGCAGTTCAAACGGGAAAGTTTATGCTTTAGACGCTGTGTATGGCGAGAAACGTTGGGTCTTCGACACAGGGGGGAAGATATGGACGTCTCCAGCCATTGGGAATGACGTTCTCTATGTCAGTAATTACAACCACGAACTTTATGCTCTGTCTGTTCGTGATGGCACATTGTTGTGGGAAAAAGAGTTTCCAGCTTCGATTTCTTCATCACCGGTAATTGCTGGGGATAGATTATTCTTCGGCACTTTTGATTGCTATCTCTACGCACTTGATGCAGCAAGTGGCGATGTGAAGTGGAAATTTAAAGGTGGCAACTGGTTCTGGACAACACCTGTGTTGAAAGGTGGGGTTGTTTATGCAGCTTGTCTGGATAATAAGGTGTATGCCTTAAAGGCTGACACACCCATAGAACACGGTGAAGCACTGTGGGAATTCACCTCTGATTCACCTGTTATAGCCACACCTGCTCTGGTTGGAGACTGGCTGGTGGTAAGCTCGAAATCAGGAAAAGTTTATGTGCTCAGGGTTGAAACCGGTAACCTTGAGAAGACAGTTGCTATTGGTGCCCAGATTATGGCTCCTCTCTGTGCCGTAGATAATATGGTCTATGTTCATGCCCGGGACAGGTGTGTCTATGGTATAGATATAGAGAGGGGCGAAGTAGTGTGGAAATTTTCATCAGTTGTGAAGTAGGCTAATTATGGCTGAGCTGTGGAATACGATAATACTTGAACCGATACTGAACAGCTTGATTGCATTGTGTTCTGTCTTGGGGGGGAATTTCGGGTTAGCCATTATCGTTTTTACGGTGGTTGTTCGTATGGCATTGTTGCCTCTTACTATCCGGCAGACCCGTTCGACGAAGGTAATGCAGGAGCTGCAACCCAAGCTCCAGGAGTTACAGAAGAAATATGCGAAAGACCAGCAGAAGTTGCAGCAGGAGATGGTAAAACTATATCGAGAAGCCGGAGTTAACCCTCTAGGGTGTTTGTGGCCTTTGCTCATTCAGTTGCCTATTTGGATTGCTCTTTACCAGTCCATAATGCAGGCATTGGCAGCCACTCCGGAGAATCTATTGAATCTTTCTCAGCATCTTTATTCATGGGACTTGGTGGTGCGTGCGGTACCTTTGAATGAGCGTTTTTTGTGGCTCCAGCTATCCAAACCGGACCCTAATTTGATCCTAGCTTTGCTTGTTGGGGCAACAATGTGGGTGCAGCAGAAAATGGTAACGCCACCAGCGGCTGATCCCCGGCAACAATCTGTAAATAACATGACGCTGTTGATGATGCCTTTGATGTTCGCCCTTTTTACTCTTTCTTTTCCGAGCGGGCTAGCATTATATTGGGTTGTCTCGAACGTGGTAGGTGTGGTTATCCAGTATTTTGTTGGTGGTGGATGGGGATATTTAGCTAGACCGTCTAGTGGTGCTAAAGTGCCGCCTACTCGTGGTGAGCCTCAGGCAAGGCCAGTATCCAAAATGCTGGGTAAGGAGACTGAACAATCAAAAGTCTTGACTAAGGCGGCTGGAAGTAAGAAGGGAGGTCTTTTTCGGAGATGAAGGAACTCGAAGTGAGCGGTAAAACAGTAGATGAAGCTATCCGCAAGGCATTAGACCAATTAGGAGTGGATGAGGAGGAAGTTGAAGTAGTTGTTTTGAAGAAGGGAAGGTCTGGCTTATTAGGGGTTGGTGCGGAGGAGGCTAAGGTTAAGGTGAGGCTTTTACAGTCACAGCCTTCGAAAGTAGACATAGCCGCTTTAGCTAAAGAAGTGCTGGCTAACATTCTTAAGTACATGGGGATTAAGGCTGAAGTTTCGGTGCTTTCCTCAACTGGTGGGGAACTCCCGGTAAACCTTGACATCGACGGGGATGACCTAGGGGTGTTAATAGGACGACGCGGACAGACCCTAGCTTGTTTGCAGTATTTGGTTAGACTAATAGTGTCCGAGAAACTTAAAGTCTGGGTGCCGATCAATGTCGATATCGCTGGCTATAAAAAGCGCCGCTATGAGTCGTTGCAAAGTTTAGCCATGCGCTTGGCAGAGCAGGTGAAACGAGGAAGACGGGTGATAACCCTGGAGCCAATGCCAGCAGATGAGCGACGCATTATCCATCTTGCCCTTGCTAATCACCCTGATGTTACCACTCAAAGCATGGGTGAGGGTGAGGGGCGCAAGGTGGCTATCTTTCCCAAAAAGCGCTAGCTATGTTTCGCCCAGTAAATAGCAAAATAAATTTTCCGCAACTGGAAAGTGATATCCTCAACTTCTGGAAGGAGCACCAGATTTTTCAGAAGAGCTTAAGTATCAGGGCTGGAGCTCCTCAGTTCACACTTTATGAAGGTCCACCCACTGCTAATGGCAAACCAGGTATTCATCACGTGCTGTCTCGTGTATTTAAGGATATTATCCCCAGATATAAGGCGATGAAAGGATATTATACACCCCGGAAGGCAGGGTGGGATACTCACGGGTTGCCTGTGGAGTTGGAAGTGGAGAAGACCCTGGGTATTACAAGTAAATCTCAGATAGAGAAATATGGTGTGGGAGAATTTAACAAACTTTGCCGTGAGAGCGTTTTTAGCTATATCAAGGACTGGGAAGCTCTGACAGAACGTATTGGCTTTTGGCTTGACCTGAAAAGCGCCTATAAGACTTTAGATAATAGCTATATCGAGTCCTGCTGGTGGGCATTAAAACAGCTTTGGGACAAGGGGCTGATTTATCAGGGTTATAGGGTGACGCCACATTGCCCCAGATGTGGCACCTCATTGAGTTCGCATGAAGTGGCGCTTGGTTATAGAGACGATGCAGACGACCCTTCTGTTTACATAAAGTTTAGACTCATTTATGACTCGATAGCGAAAGGTAGCAAGTTATCTTCTCTGTTAAGTGGGCTTCATGTGAATAAACCTATTTTTTTCCTTGTCTGGACGACAACTCCGTGGACACTGCCTGGCAACACTGCATTGGCTGTAGCACCTGATGCGAGGTATAGCATTTTGAGCAATGAAGATGAGTGTTTGATTGTGGCTGATGCGTTGGCATCGGACATCGGGCTTGTCGGTTACGAGGCAAAAGGTAATGTGTTAGGGTCTGAACTTGTAGGGCTCCGTTACGAGCCTTTGTTCAATCCCCATCAGTTTGCTGTAGAAAGGCGACGCTTTAATATACAGAACGCTCAGGAAACAGTCTCTTATGAACTACTTAGTTTGCAGCCAGAAAGGAAAGACCTTACATACCCGGTTATTGCTGGTGACTTTGTATCTATGGAGGAGGGCACAGGAATAGTCCATATCGCCCCTGCGTTCGGGGAAGTCGATTTTGAGGCTGGGAAAGAGGAAGGGCTGGACTTTGTACAGCCAGTAGACCTTGATGGGCGTATGACAGGGTCTTATTCATTTACGGGTAAGTTTGTCAAAGATGCTGACCCCTTGGTGCTTAAGGAACTTGAGTGGCGTGGTTTGCTTTACCGTAGCGAGCGGATAGTCCATACTTATCCTTTCTGTTGGAGGTGTGAGTCACCACTATTGTATTATGCTAAAAGGGCTTGGTATATCAGGACGTCGGCTCACAAGAAGGTGCTTATTGACAGAAATGAAGAGATCAACTGGTATCCTGAATATATCAAGCACGGGCGTTTTGGAAATTGGCTGGAAAACAATGTTGACTGGGCTTTCTCGCGCGAGCGCTACTGGGGGACGCCGCTAAATGTATGGACATGTGAGCAGTGTGGCAGGTATGAGTGTGTTGGCAGTGTAGCTGACCTAAAAGCTAAGCCAGATGTCGAGGGTATAATAGAACCCCTGGACTTACATCGTCCTTTTGTGGATGGTATCACGTTTTCCTGCAGTCAGTGTGGTGGCAGAATGAGACGGCTCACCGAGGTGATCGATTGCTGGTTTGACTCGGGAGCCATGCCTTTTGCGCAGTGGCATTATCCCTTTGAAAATCAAGATGTTTTCGCGCAGGGTTTTCCTGCCGATTATATTTGCGAAGCGGTCGACCAGACTCGGGGCTGGTTTTATAGTTTACATGCTATTTCTACTTTGCTCTTTGACCGTCCTAGTTTCAGGAATGTCATCTGTCTGGGGCATATTCTCGATGCGCAGGGCGAGAAGATGAGCAAAGCTAAAGGGAATGTGGTCGACCCCTGGACCGTCCTTGATAGTTACGGCGCCGATGCTTTACGCTGGTACTTGATCACCTCGTCGCCCCCGGGTAATGTGCGACGCTTTTCCAGCGACGCGGTGGCTGAAGTTATGCGCAACTTTCTTCTTACCCTGTGGAACACCTATTCTTTCTTTGTTATGTATGCCAATATCGACCGTTTTGACCCGATGTCCGCTGCGGAAGGGTCTTTATCGGACCTGGATAGATGGATACTTTCCCGCCTTAACCAACTTATTCTCGACGTTGGCGCGGCTTTAGACAGCTATGACCCCACTACCGCAGGTCGGAAGCTAGGGATATTTGTCGACGAACTTTCTAATTGGTACATCAGGCGGAGCAGACGCCGTTTCTGGAAGAGTCAGAACGATGCCGACAAGCAAGCTGCTTATACTACGCTCTACCGATGCCTAGTCATCTTGTCCAAGCTCCTGGCCCCTTTTATACCATTTGTTGCTGAGGAAATCTACCAGAATTTGGTACGCTCTGTTGATCCGGAAGCAGCAGAAAGTGTGCACTTGACCGATTATCCCAGTGCTCAGCTATCTGAGATTGACAAAGATTTAATCGAGGCTACCTCTCTTGCTATGCTGGTCTGTAGCTTGGGGCGTGCTGCCAGGGCGAAAGCCGGCATAAAGGTTAGACAGCCACTGTCTAAAGCAGTAATCGGTGTTAGGTCGGAGATGGAAAGACAATTTATCAGGAAGCTGGACTACCAAATACTTGATGAGTTGAATGTCAAGGAAATAGAGTTTTCTTTAGATGCCGGGGCTTTTGCTGACAAAACCGGTTTTGCCTTGGCTGCGGAGGGCAGTTGCTGGGTGGCTGTGGCTACTGAGCTATCGCCTGATTTGGAAGCTGAGGGGATAAGCCGGGAGATAGTGCGCCG
This sequence comes from Dehalococcoidia bacterium, assembly GCA_034433775.1. Lineage (GTDB taxonomy): Bacteria > Chloroflexota > Dehalococcoidia > GIF9 > UBA5629 > CALJTV01. Next base: position 12,272 of record DAOUAI010000006.1, on the reverse strand, counting down.
TTTGCAAACGATGCGCCGTGCAGCCGGATTTGAGGTTACTGATACTATAGTCACTTATTACCAGGGTGACGATTTTATCCATAGAGTAGTGAGTGAGTTCGCTGACTATATAAAACAGGAAACTCTTTCGAGAGAGCTGGTAAGAAGTACATCACCGGAGCGCAGTTACACTGAAAAGCATCGTATATCCGGGCACGAGATTATTTTAAGCATAGTACGCCAGACAGCGTGACTTTTTATTGGTTTACCTTCTAGTCGGTGGACTTTGGGTCAGGCGCGCATAAACGGTCTTTGTCTCGCTACCTCTGACAAAGGTTATCTCGATATCCTCCCCGACCTTCGAGGAGCGTATCGCTTCGATCACGTCCTGGGCTGTATTTACCTCTTTCCCTTTGAAACGAACTATGACATCAAGTTGTTTTAGCCCCGCTTTTTCTGCCGGACTCCCGGATGCTACATGTGTGATTACAGCCCCCTTGTCAACGGGTAACCGATTTATCATGGCGACATAGCGATCTACAGTGTAGAGGCTGACCCCAAGCCAGGGGCGAACCACATATCCGTTTCTTATCAGTTGTTCGATGATTGGCATAGCGGTATTGGTGCTTATAGCATAGCCCATGCCTTCGACCCCAACGCCAGCAATTTTAGCACTGGTAATCCCTATAACCTGTCCTTTCATATTAACCAAAGGTCCGCCACTATTGCCAGGGTTGATAGCTGCAGAAGTCTCGATCAGGTCGTCCAGTGTTTGTCCCTGGTCGACCTCTAGTGAGACCTTGAGTCCACTGACAGTCCCTTCTTTGGCTCTTATCCCCTTGCCTAGTGGGTTACCAATGGCGACTACCCAGTCTCCCACTCGCAGCTTTGTTGAGTCACCTACCGGGGCAGCGGGTAAGTTAGTAGCATTAATTTTAATGACCGCTAGGTCGGTCAGCGGGTCCGTATATATATTGCTTGGGTCCACCTCGAAAATCTTGCCGTCGTACAGTTCTACAGTTACTTTTTTAGCTCCTTCCACTACATGGTTGTTGGTTACGATGATGCCATCTTTGTCTATTATCCACCCTGAACCGGCGCCAGATTGACTCCGTGGTGTAAGAAATATGTCCAAGGACACGACCTCTGTTGTTATAGCTACCACTGAGGGGTAAATCTTTTCCACAACATCGGCGATGTTTGGTAGTGTTGGGGCTTCATTTCTAATTTGGGGTGGTGACCAAGACGGGTTTAGACCATCTCCTTCTGTTGTCTGGTTATTCTCTGGCTGGGGCGTCTCAGTTTGAGAGGTTGTGGGTGGGGGAGGAGGTAACAAAAGGCAGCCTAATAGATTTGTTAAAAGGCCCAAGACCAACACATAGATAAGCAGTTTTTTGACCATTTTCCTTACACTTATTAATATTCTACTTCACTTCGTTGCTGACTCTGTATCAGGATTTTATCACAAAGAGCGGCTGAACCAAAGTCTTACCATAATTACATTACAGTCCAGTGGGAGCATATTGGAAGGTGTGTTGCCTGTGGTTTTTCCGTTGTCTTGCTCCTTGGGTTGCGGTCTGTGTGTTTATTATACTCGGATTTATGCCCTACTTCTGTTTAAAGACCGGCTTTCTTTTTTCGATGAAAGCTGTGCACCCTTCCTCAAAGTCCTCCGTGGTCAGCAGGAAGTCGTTCAGTCTTCTTTCCAGTGCCAGCCCGTCTTCCAGGGAAAGGTCTACGCCCTGGACCATAGCCTGTTTGGCTGCTCTTATCGCCAGCGGTGCCGGGCGGCATACCATCTCAGCTAGCTGTCTGGCTGTAGACATGAGTTGTGGTAAGGGCACCACCTTGTTGATTAACCCTATCCTGTAAGCCTCTTGAGCATTGATAGGGCGTCCGGTAAGCAGTAGCTCTGCTGCCTTAGCTGGTGGGATGGCCCTTGGTAACCTTTGTGTCCCTCCCCAGCCCGGTATCAATCCCAGTGTTACCTCTGGCATGCCGAAAGTGGCGTTTTCGGAAGCAATGCGCAAATCGCAGGCAAGGGCTAACTCCAGCCCTCCGCCTAGACAGGCACCGTTTATGGCAGCAATCATCGGTTTCCATATTGTTAGCCCGTGCATTATGGTGGGCGGCTCTGTCTGTTGTTGTGCTCTCAGCTTTTTCATTTCAGGCAGCATCGTCTGTATATCGGCTCCGATGGAGAAAGCTTTCTCTCCTGCCCCGGTGATTATGCAGACCATGAGTTCCTTGTCGTCTTTAAAGTCCAAGAATACATCACTTAGCTCACGGAGCATTTCGGGATTGATTGCATTCAGAGCCTCAGGACGGTTCAGAGTGATGATAGCGGTCCTGTCTTCTTTAGTGTAAACGATGTTCATTTCTGCCTCCTCCATCAGGACTTTTTCATCACATCTGCCAGTCGGACCAAGCTCTCTAAATTGTTAATATTGCAGGTCTGTACAGATGGGTCTATCCGTTTCACCAGCCCGGTAAGCACCTCCCCGGGACCTATTTCGAAGAATGTAGATGTACCTGCGTGTATCATGTTTTTGACGCAGATTGACCATTGAACGCAGCTTGTAAGCTGGTCAAAAAGTTCCTGTTTTATCTCCGTAGCGTTGGTGAGCATTTTGCCATTGGTGTTAGCTACCAGCGGTATCGCAGCGTTGCTGAAATTGGTTGCCTCGATGGCCCTTTTCAATTCGTGAGCAGCGGCCATCATGGAGCGCGAATGGAAAGCGCCGCTAACTTTTAGTGGGATGGCCCGGCGGGCGCCCTTTGTTATAGCAAGTTCTCTAGCTCTAGCCAATTTCTCTTGTGTTCCACTGATGACGATTTGTTCCGGTGAATTTATGTTGGAGATTTCCACATCGGTAATCTGGCAAATTTCCTTGGTATTTTTCTCATCAAGACCAATTATGGCTACCATTCCCCCAGGTTGTTGTTTGCCAGCCTCGTTCATTAGCTCACCTCTTTTACGCACCAAGCGTACGGCCTCAGGGAAGCTGATGGCACTGGCAGCGACCAAAGCGGTATATTCACCCAAGCTGTGACCGGCAACGAAATTTGGTTGTAGCAGGGCTGTGCCATATGTCTCTTGGGCAACTCTAAGATAAGCGATGCTAACTGTCAGTATTGCTGGTTGGGCATTGTCTGTCTGGGAAAGTTCCTCTTCGGGTCCTTCGAAGCAAAGGCGAGATAAGGGGAAACCAAGGGTATCGTCTGCCTCATCGAAGGTGTGTCTGGCTGATGGGAAGTTAAGATAGATATCTTTCCCCATGCCGACTCTTTGTGAGCCTTGCCCCGGGAATATGAAAGCTACTTTCTTCATGTCCTCCATCAGTCTTTCACCTTAAGCTTACACAAGCTGTCAATAATTTCTTCAGCTTCAGCAATAATTGATTCAATTATTTCTTTAACCGGCTTTATTTCTCTTATTAGCCCGGCTATCTGTCCTGCCATAAGTGAACCCTCATCAACATCGCCGTCGATGACGCCTAATTTCAGCCTTCCTCTGCCGAATTCCTCGAGTTCCTCTTTAGAAACTCCAGCTTTCTCGCGAGCCCTGAACTCCCTTGTCAATTTATTTTCTAGGCAGCGGACAGGATGTCCTGTGGATTCACCGGTGACCACGGTAGCCCTGTCGTGTGCTTGAAGGATTTGCTGTTTGAACTTAGGATGAGCGATACATTCTTCTGAGCAGATGAAGCGGGTTCCCATCTGCACCCCCTGTGCTCCTAGGGCAAGGGCTGCTACCAGTCCATGCCCATCAGCAATGCCACCAGCAGCTATGACTGGAAGTCTTATGCTCTGGGCTACTTGTGGAATTAGTGCCATAGTGCTTGTCTCGCCGATATGTCCTCCGGATTCCATACCCTCGGCAATTATGGCATCTACCCCCAGTCTTTCTAGACGGCGAGCTAAAGCCACACTGGAAACAACTGGCAGCAACTTAATGTTGGACTCTTTTAGCTGGGGGATGTAAACACCGGGGTTACCACCACCGAAAGTGACGATTTTTACTTGTTCCTCGATGACTATCTTCAAGTTCTCTTTTACAAACGGTGACATTAACATGATATTGACGCCAAATGGTCTATCTGTGTGCTCTCTGGTAGCCCTTATCTGTTTTCTCAACCAGTCAGGGGGTGCATCTCCGCTGCCGATTATTCCCAGTCCACCAGCGTTTGAGACTGCTGATACGAGTTCAAAAGTCCCCAGCCATGCCATCCCCCCCTGAATGATAGGGTATTTAATGCCCAGTAGTTCGCAAATCGCTAAGTTGGTTAACATAGCGCACCTCTGTGACCAATGAAGCATTGTTTTATTCTTTCACGGTCACCCCGATAATTGTGATGTCTGTTTCTTGTGTCTGTTCGGAAATTGCTATATTTCATAGTTCGAACTTGCTTATGGCTAAAACTGAGTTGTGCCCCCCAAACCCGAAGGAGTTAGACAAAGCGAGTTGCACTCTCTTCTCTCTGGCTTTATTAGGCACATAGTCCAGGTCGCATTCTGCATCAGGGCATTCGAGGTTTATAGTCGGTGGTATGATACCTTCAGCTATTACTTTGCAGCAAATGATGGCCTCCACGGCACCGGCAGCACCCAGCATATGCCCCAGCATTGACTTGGTGGAACTGATGGGTATATCGTAAGCCTTGCTCCCGAAGACCTTTTTAATCGCTCTGGTTTCGGCTGCATCGTTCAGGGGTGTTGATGTGCCGTGCGCGTTTATGTAGCCGATATCGTTATAGTTTAGACCTGCCAGGGATAGTGCTATTGCCTTGGCGGCTGCATCGGCGTCTTCGGCTGGTTGGGTTATGTGGAAAGCATCAGAGGTAGCACCGTAGCCAACTATTTCAGCAAGTATGGTGGCGCCTCTTGACAGGGCGTATTCCAGATTTTCCAGCACCATAATTCCAGCGCCTTCACCTATGACGAAGCCATCGCGCTTGGCATCGAAGGGTCTTGATGCTTTTAAAGGGTCAGGATTTTTGGACAAGGCACCTGCTTGGGCAAAACCAGCAATGCCTATGGGTGTTATCGCGGCGTCGGTGCCACCGGCGATTATCACTTTATAATCACCGTGCTTGATTAATTTGTAGGCTATCCCTAAAGCATCTGCGCCTGTTGAACAGGCTGTAGCAAGGCTGAAATTGGGACCCTTGATGCCCGTGATCATGGATACGCGACCGGAGGCGTTATCGGCTATCATCATCGGAACAAGATAAGGGCTGACTCTGCTCGGTCCTCTGGTCTGCAGAATTTCCATCTGGCGTGATAATGTGGTCAGCCCACCGATACCGCTTCCGATGATAATACCGATGTCATACCTGTTGTTATCGTCTATTTTCAACCTAGCCTTCTCTATAGCTTGCAAGGTAGCTGCTACGGCGAAATGGGTGAACCTGTCTGTGTATTTAGCAGTTGATGGGTCGAGGTATTTGAGGGGGTCGAACTCCTTGACCTCTGCGGCTATTTTGACGCTGAAATTGGTGGCATCAAACAAAGTAATGTAGTTAATTCCTGAGTTGCCACCTATTAAATTCTGCCAGGTGCTGTCAATATCTGGGCCCAGTGGAGTAACTGCCCCGTACCCGGTGATGACTACTCGATTGTCCATATCGCTGGCAGTTATGCCCCCTCGAATTTTCTCAGCACAATGGTGGAATTTACGCCCCCGAAACCGAATGAATTGGAGATGACCGTGTTCACCATTGCCTTTCTTGCCTTATTCGGGACATAGTCCAAGTCACATTCCGGGTCTGGTGTCTCGTAGTTAATGGTAGGCGGGATTATACCGTTGCTGATGGTCAGGAGCGAAAAAATAACTTCTGCTGCACCCGAAGCCCCCCACATATGCCCTGTCATAGACTTATTGGAACTTATTGCCAGCTTTTTAGCATGGTCGCCGAAGACCTTTTTGATTGCTTTTGTCTCGGCAATATCGTTGATGAGCGTTGAAGTGCCATGGGCATTTATGTAGTCCACTTCCTCCGGTCTTATTTCCGCATCTTTGAGAGCCAGAGACATGCATTCTGCCTGCCCCTCGCCGTCAGGTGTTGGTGAGGTATAGTGGTAGGCATCGCAGTTATTTGCGTAACCGATGATTTCGCCGTATATCTTGGCTTCTCTTCTCAGTGCTATGTCCAATGCTTCAAGAATTACTATTCCGCTACCTTCACTAGTTACAAATCCGTCCCGGTCTGCGTCGAAGGGTCGGCTGGCTTTTTCCGGCTCGTTATTTCTCTTAGTGGTCAAAGCTCCCAGATTGTCTAAGGAGGCGATGCAAGTTGGTGTGATGCCAGCATCTGAGCCGCCAGCGATGACCATATCTGCTTCCCCATGCTGGATAAGCCTCAGACCCAGCCCTATAGCATTTGCCCCGGCGGCGCAGGCTTCCATAGGACAATGGTTGGGACCTCTGGCTCCGAATCTAATGGCTACGACTGCTGATACCATGTTACCTGAATCGTTAAGCAGAAAAAATGGTGGGACTTTTCTTAGTTCTCCTTGTAACACGAGCCTGTGAGCGTTTTCAAAGTAGACATTAGTGCCGCATGCTGTTCCGATTACTACACCGATGCGGCTCCTGTCGTATTGACCTGTTTTCAATCCCGCGTCTTCCACCGCCATCTCAGAAGCTGCCATTGCGTACTGAATGAACGGGTCGAACCGCTTGGCAAATTTTTCGTCCACGAAGTCTCTGGCATGGAAGTCTTTTACTTCACCAGCTATCCGGCACCTCAAAGATGAAGCATCGAAGCGGGTGATAGGACCGATACCAGACTTTCCTTCACAAAGGGCTGACCAGTTCTTGTCTACGCCTGTGCCCAGGGGGGTTACCACCCCGACGCCCGTTATGACAACTCGACGCTTTTCCACCCGAGTCGATTGACCTAACTCCTTTTCTCAACCTTCAATTTCGATTCGATGAGTGCGACTACATCCCCCACAGTTATAATATCACCCATCTCTTCGTCCTGAAGGTAAAGACCAAGTTCGTCTTCCAGGGACAGTGCCAGTTCCACCCGGTCTAAAGAGTCGAGGTCGAGGTCTTCCTTCAGCAGCGCAGCGGGGACTATTTTGCTTTCGTCAAGTCCTGGTTCCACCTTGCAAATGGCTTTTTTAACAAGCTCGAATACGTCCATAATTATCCTCTACCTCCAGTAATCAGGCGGTTCTCCTCAATGCTGGCTAGAAATAATGCAATTATTCAGTGTAATTTGTTTTCGCATCACCGACAAGGCACTTTAGGAGTTGTACTCAGGACATGCTGCTGGACGAAAGTCGGGGTACTTGCATCCCGCTAAAGAGGGTAATACAATTTATTAACCAAGCGGGGTAGGCAAGCTTGATGCTAATGGGATTATCGGGGTAGAGATGAGCGCCGGAAAGTCGACTAGAATTTCAGTGTTGCTGGTAGATGACCATCCTTTGTTGCGTCAGGCACTTCGCGCTGTCTTGGAGAGGGAGGGTGACCTCGAAGTTGTAGCTGAGGCTGGTGATGGTTCTCAGGCGGTGGCGCTGGTTACCGAACTGAGGCCGGATGTGGTGGTCATGGATGTAAGCCTACCGGAAATGGACGGAGTGGAAGCTACCAGGCGGGTCAAGGAGGTTTCTCCCAAAACAGCGGTGCTGGCGTTGACGGTTCATGATGATGAGCAGACTATAGCTGAGGTACTATCAGCGGGTGCCTCCGGGTACCTGACAAAGAGCGTTTTTGATGATGAGGTTGTTCAGGCAGTGCGCACGCTCGCTGCCGGTGATATGGTATTGTCGCCCTCTGTGGGGCAAGTTCTCTTGCGGCAGGCTGCTCGTCGTCCATCCCGTTCCTTACCTTTGAATTCAGGAGAAAGGCTGACGGTTCGAGAGCTGGAGGTTTTGAGGCTGGTAGCCCGCGGCATGTCAAACAGCGATATAGCTGCAACTCTGGGGCTGCGTTTACGGACAGTAAAGGGGTATATGACCGATATCTTTGCTAAACTGGGAGTGAGTACGCGTACTGAAGCGGTTGCCGTTAGTTTACAGGCAGGCATTATATCTGTGGACGATATTCGATGACAGACAGGGGATCTCGTACCGGTCTAGCTGTGGACGTTTTAAGCGACAGGGTAAAGCAGGTCGTGGCGGTACCCCATTTCTGGGCTATCGCTTTCATTATGGCGGGGCTTATCCTGCTGTACAACGCTAGTTATCTGGGGATCGAAAGATGGTTCCCGCTGTTCGCTGAGGTCTTCAGGGCCAGAGGTATTTACGCTTTTGTGCTCAGTTTTCTCTTTTTGTTTCCTATCCTTTACGCAGGTGCGGTGTTCCGTGTTCGCGGTGTTTTCGGTACCTGGGCAGCATTCCTGGTAGCTACCCTGCCTCAGCTTTTGCAGCACACGCCCGACCTGGCATTCTGGCTTGGTGTGGGACTTTTTGACCTGGTTGCTTTACTGCTGGGCTTGCTCGTAGCGCTGGACTATAACTCAACATCGGTGCGGACAATATCAAAGCCAGCGAAGGTGGCGAAGCATTTATCAATAAGCCGCATTGTTAAAGTCCATGAGTACGAGCGCCGGCACATAGCACGGGAGTTGCATGATAAGGTAATCCAATCGTTGCTGGTTGTAGCTAACCGTCTCCATGCACTTGAAGATGGCAACCACGGGAATATTTCTCCGGACACCAAAAAGCAGATGGAAGAGATCCTGGTCATGCTTTTGCGCACGGTGGACGATGTCCGCAGGTTGAGCTATAGCCTGAGCCCCAGGATTCTGGACAATGCGGGCTTGTTGCCAGCGTTAAGATGGCTGGCTGAGCAGGTCTCTAGCCAAGGAGGTACTAAGGTTGAGATAAAGGTGAAAGGCAGGGAACACAGGCTGCCACCAGAGCTGGAGCCTGTTTTGTTCCGTATTGTCCAGGAGGCGCTGAACAACGCGCTACGGCATTCCGGGGCATCGTTAATTGTGGTGACTCTGGACTTTCTCTCCAGCGATTTCAGGGTAACAATAGAGGACAACGGCTGTGGTTTCTGCCCGCCCACGGCACTGGAAAATTATGTGTCCCAGGGTAAACTAGGTCTGGCAAGGATTGAGCAGCAGGTCAGACTGCTTGGTGGTACCCTCGATATCCATTCCGAGCCGGGGGAGGGGACGAGCATCAAAGTGGAGGTTGAAGCCTGGTAGCGGGAGTAAATGGTTCCTCGTTGTTAACTACTTTTGTCGTCGTTTTATCTTAGATAGCTTTCTCCTCTGGGAGATAGATTCTGCGTCCTACAGTCCTGGCTATTTGGGCGAGTTCTTTGACCAGCCCGGCAAGCTGGGTTGTTGATATGGTCTGGTTGGCATCGCTGAGCGAGTCTGAAGGGGAATAGTGCGTCTCAATGATGACCCCGTCGGCACCGCAGGCTATAGCTGCCCGACTCATTGCCGGTACCAACCGGGCATCACCCGTGCCATGGCTCGGGTCAACGATTATAGGCAGGTGCGTCTTCTCTTTGAGATAAGGCACGGCATTCAGGTCCAGGGTGAAGCGGAGTTCATTTGATAGACCACGTATACCCCTTTCACATAAAATGACCTGCGTGTTGCCCTCCGACATTATGTATTCTGCTGCCAGTAAAAATTCCTGATAGGTGGCGGAGAGTCCACGCTTGAGCAGGACCGGCTTGGGGCATTGCCCTACCTCGCGGAGCAACGGATAGTTCTGCATGTTGCGCGAGCCGATCTGGAGACAGTCAGCATATCTGGCTACGAGTTCCACATGGCGGGGGTCAAGGACTTCAGTGACGACCTTAAGTCCTGTTTCCTCAGATGCCTCTTTCAGGTACTGGAGCCCCTTTTCCCCCAACCCCTGAAAATCATAGGGTGAGGTGCGGGGCTTGAAGGCACCACCGCGCAACAGATTAGCACCGGCGGCTTTCACCTCCCGGGCGATGCGCATTATCTGTTCAGCGCTCTCTACAGAGCAGGGACCGGCTATTATGGCTAGCTCCTGGTTGCCCACTTTTATGTCGCCTATTTTAACTATCGTCCTGGCGTGCCTATGACCGGAGACGGTGAAGAGGTATTTGCCAGCCGTGTGCCTGGCATCGGCGGTTGTTTTGTCTATTTGTCTCAGTGGTGCCTTCTGTTGAGTCTTCATTTTTTTCTCTCCTCGGGACTAAAAATGAAGGACCCTCCTGCCTAGGAGGGTCCTTTTTATGCTTGTACTTGTACCGATTGTGTTAGGCTAACGCCCTCCCAGGCCCGGGGGGAAGCGGGCTAAACCAGAAACCAAACCACACTCGGACCTGGTCGTGCTTATCAGCCATAACAATCTTAAATTAGCATATCTTGGAGCGCCTGTCAACTACCCGGCAGTAAGAAAACAGCGGTGTGGCGTTTCTGGTATAATTTTACTTTGAATTTAAGATGAGGAGGTTTAAGTGAAACATTCCTCGCTCGTATTGTCTCTGGGGCTTACTATATTGTTGTTGAGCGGTGTGCTGTCCGGCTGTGGCAAGACGGGGTTTGTCGATTACACCAACGAAGAATATGGGTATACTATCAAGTATCACTATACCTGGAAGCTGGAGGTAAGTACCGACAACAAGACCTGTGTAGCGACAGCACCATCGCGCAAAGGCTCGTTCCGCATCGATGTCGTGGAATCGCCATCAGCCCAGGCGGTGGCACAGCGCTGGTTAATGGCAATAGGCACAGCTTACAAGGAAGTGGTAATGCTGGAGAATAGACCAGCCAGCGACAAGTTCTGGGACTGGTACCTGGCTTATGAGTATGAGACTGAATTTTATGGCAGCTTTCACGGAGAGGCGTTTTTCAAACAGGCGGCAGGTCGGGTCTATAAAATAGACACACTGGCTGAAAAAAGCCTCTATGAGAGATACCCTTTTCCTACTATCATCTCCTCTTTCAAGCTAAAGAAGAAGTAGCACCCTCAAGTTTTCAGCCAGCCCACCTTAGTCTTCTCCCATCAAGGGGGAAATGGGGTGAGATACCTCCCACCTTGTGAGAGAAGCCAGGTGGGTACTACCTCCGGTACGGGTAGCATTTCCCTTCCCCTTTGCGTAAGGGGTTAAGTGATAAGTATATATTATCTCTGCGTGATGCGATAGTATATGGTACCGCTATATGTCCCTGAAGGGATGTCAGACTCGCTGAGGGACAGCCAGAAGGTGTTTGTTTTAATTGTTCCTTGTTCGCCAGTCCGGGTACCCTCGTCAAGAAACACGTACTCTTTTCTTATAGTGATGGCGTTGTCAAGACCACCGGTGGTGCTGACCTTCAGGGCGAACTGGTTTTCACCGGCTGGCGGGTTGCCACCGGTCTCATCCAGGTATGCGGTTGCCGTCTCGCTTGACCAGTCGTCTGATTTGATATCCACGCCATAGGACCCATTGGCGATATAAGTAGCTGTCAAGCTCCGTGGATTGGGTGGTGTGTTCTCGAACCGTGTGCCCGGTGCCACTTCGCCCCAGTCCAGCAAAGCAGGAAAGAGGATAACCTCACCGTACCAGTCCATGGACTTATCCCGGATACAGAGTTCGTCCCACTCACCAAGCTTTGTTGTTGCCTTGGCGCAGACATCCCAGTTGCCCGGCGGGCTTGCCGTAGCCACTTTGCCCGGCTTGAAAGCAAATATCCAGCTACCGGTCTTCCGCCTCAGGTCTGGCTGCTGACATTCGGCTGGCAGTATTTGCCAGCTTGTCGGACTACCAGCGTCGATCGCCCAGAGCGGTGGTCTATCGATATTGCAGATTAATATACCGCATGTCTGAGGGTTGCCCTGTCCTGGTGGGGGCGGGTTGGTGCCGGCACTATCGTAAAAGATGGTCACCCTCACCTCCCTGAGGTGTGACAACTGGTTGCCCATGCGCATGGTTATGTCCACTTTAGCATAATATGTGGTCTGCGGTGTCAGGCTGGATGCCGGCTGAGTACAGCCAAAGTCATTGTAGATTTCAACCGCTGTTATATCAGGTCGGGGTCTACCGATGGTTGTTTCGTCTGCTTGTGACTCAGCAGCTTGCTCTCCGGTGACATTATCGCTGCTGATTGCGGGCTCTCTCAGATAGATGGCAGAGTGTGTGCTTGCCAATGCCCTATTATTGGAATAACCGGAATCTTGTATTGAAAAAGCTGGCAGCAGGCAGGATATTGCCATGCCCACCAGTAATGCAATGCCGATGTAATTAAGTTGTCTCATCGCTCTCTCCGGCGTCTGCGATAACAGCTCTCGCTTCTAACACGCTGCTAATATCGCATAACAGCTTTTGACTGTCAAGCACCTCTTTACATAAGCAC
>DAOUAI010000005.1:0-3982 GCA_034433775.1 Dehalococcoidia bacterium | reverse complement strand
AACTTATCGCAGACTCTGTAGAGGTTCTGGTTGAGGCGCATGCTTTCGATGGACTGGTGTTTATTCCTAACTGTGATAAAGTGGTCCCCGGTATGCTTATGGCAGCGGTAAGGTTAAATATACCGGCTATTTTTGTCAGCGGCGGTCCCATGCTAGCCGGGCGCTTGGTGAGGGGGGAGCAAATTCAGTTTCTGGATGTCAACTCGGTATTTATGGGTGTGGGCAAAGTGGTCAGGGGAGAAATGACCGAAGCCGAGTTAGCTGAGATTGAGGAGGCTGCCTGTCCCGGCTGTGGCAGTTGTGCCGGTATGTTCACCGCGAATACCATGAATTGTCTTACTGAGGCATTGGGAATGGGGCTTCCGGGGAACGGTACAATCCCGGCTGTTGATTCCCGCCGTATTCGGCTGGCATATGAAGCTGGTAAGCAGATCATGTCGCTGGTATCTCAGAGGTTCCTGCCGCAAGACGTGATAACGAGAGACTCTATATATAATGCTTTTGCTGTGGATATGGCTTTGGGTGGTAGCACCAATTCTGTATTGCATCTTATGGCGATAGCTAGTGAAGCAGGGATTGACTTTCCGCTGCTGCTGGTGGATGAGGTAAGTAGGCGCGTGCCGCATATTTGTAAAATAAGTCCGGCGAGTGAGTATCATATTGAAGACCTTGATATGGCTGGTGGTATTCCAGCGGTGATGCGCGAGATCTCGGCTTGTCTAAACCTAGGGGCTATGACTGTGTTGGGCAAGCCCGTGAGGGATGTTATAAAAGAGGTTGCGGTTCGTGACCGAAAGATAATCCGTCCGCTTTCATCGCCTTACTCACCTACAGGGGGGTTGAATGTACTTTTTGGTAACCTGGCTCCTGAAGGTGCTGTGGTAAAAAGTGCTGCTGTGGTACCTGAGATGCTGGTGCACGAGGGGACAGCGAGGGTGTTTGATAGTGAGGAAACTGCTGTGGCAGCTATAATGGGGAAGCAGATTAAGCCTGGTGATGTCGTAGTTATACGCTATGAAGGACCGAAAGGCGGTCCAGGGATGCGGGAGATGCTCACCCCGACCTCGCTTTTAAGCGGGATGGGGTTGGATAGCAAGGTAGCACTTATTACCGACGGGCGCTTTTCGGGTGCTACTCGTGGGGCAGCTATTGGTCATGTGTCTCCCGAGGCAGCGGAGAGGGGGCCTATCGCTGGGCTCGTAGATGGTGATATCATTAGCATTGATATTCCATCGCGGAGGCTTGACGTGAAGATTAGCGAGTCGGAGATGCAACGGCGACTTGCGGGATTGCCACCATTTCAGCCCAAAGTCAAGAGTGGCTATCTTAGGCGGTATGCTGAAAAAGTGGGTTCGGCTAGCATAGGAGCAGTTTTTGTGAAATAGGAGTGCTATGAAAAAGACCGGTGCTCAAATCCTGTGTGAATGCCTAGTTAGAGAAGGGGTGGAAGTCATTTTTGGCTATCCTGGCGGAGCGGTCTTGCCGCTTTATGATACTTTACCGCAATATCCCCAACTCAGACACATTCTGGTTCGTCATGAGCAATGTGCTGCCCACGCTGCTGATGGTTACGCCCGTGCTACTGCGAGGACTGGTGTTTGTCTGGCTACATCTGGTCCTGGTGCTACCAATCTGGTGACCGGGATTGCCAATGCTTATCTCGATTCATCCCCCGTAGTGGCTATTACTGGGCAGGTAGCGACCCCTTTTATTGGTAAAGACGCTTTTCAGGAGATAGACATCACCGGAATTACTCTCCCCATCACCAAGCATAACCATCTGGTCCTTAATGCTAGTGAGATGGCAACGGTGGTTAGGGAAGCGTTCTATATTGCCAGAGCTGGTAGGCCGGGACCAGTCCTGATAGATATACCGCGTGATGTTTTTCAGCAAGAGACAGAATTTGTTTATCCTGAGAGGGTTGATCTACCTGGATACAGACCGAAGTTATTCGGGCATCCTGCTCAGATCAGAAAAGCAGCTGAATTACTAAATGGGGCCGAAAGGCCTGTGATTATTGCCGGGAGGGGAGTCATAATTTCCGGGGCTTTTACCGAACTCCGAGAGCTGGCTGAGAAAGCGCAGATACCTGTGGTTACTACTTTACTGGGCATTGGTTGTTTCCCCGAAACGCATGTGCTGAGCTTTGGCTGGTTGGGGATGCATGGGATGGCTTATGCCAATAAAGCGGTGAATAATGCTGATGTTATTGTTGCTATGGGAATGCGTTTTGATGACCGGGCTACAGGCATGGTAAGTTCCTTTGCCCCCGAGGCGCAGATCATTCACATAGATATTGACCCTGCTGAGATTGGTAAGAATGTCCGCGTTGATGTTCCTATCGTTGGAGATGTCAAAAATGTGCTGCAGGCGCTGAATGAGCAGATTGTCCCCAGGGAACATATGGAATGGTTTAGCCAGCTTGAGCAGTGGCGTCGGGGGCACCCGGCATTGAGCATTAGGGAAACCGATGACCTGATACCACAATATGTCATCCGTCAGATCTACGAAGTCACCCGTGGTGACGCTATAATAGTTACAGGTGTGGGGCAGAATCAGATGTGGTCAGCACAATTCTTCTTTTACGATAAACCGAATAGCTTGATATCATCCGGGGGCTTGGGCACCATGGGTTTTGAACTTCCCGGGGCGATCGGTGCTAAGATCGGGCGTCCTGATGAGACGGTGTGGTGTATAGCTGGCGATGGTGGTTTTCAGATGACGATTCAGGAGCTGGCGACTATAGTCCAGGAGGGGCTGGATATTAAAATAGCCATTATAAACAATGGTTATCTGGGGATGGTGAGGCAGTGGCAGCAGTTGTTTTACGGACGCCGTTATGTTCATACTCGACTTTGGGGACCGGATTTTGTCAAGATCGCTGATGCCTATGGCATTGCTGCACTAAGAGTTACAGATAAGAAGCTGGTAACCTCGGCGATTGAGAGAGCGATGGGGCATAAGGGACCGTTTTTGCTCGACTTTGTTGTTGAGCCTGAGGAAAATGTCTTCCCTATTGTGCCACCTGGTGCAGCGTTGACACAGTTCATTGAGATGCCACAGGAAGAGAGGATCACCCCTTCGAGTCAGTGATAGAGAAGGAGGCGAGAAAATACTTTGGCAACTACAAAACACACCTTAGTAGCCCTGGTGGAGGACAAGCCGGGTGTACTTAACAGAATAGCCAGCTTGTTCAGAAGGCGAAACTTCAATATTGAGAGCATAGCAGTGGGGCATAGTGAACAGTCTGGACTGTCCCGGATGACCATTGTGGTCGATGGCGATGATGCCAAGATAGAGCAGGTCCGAAAACAGCTGGACAAAGTAATCGAAGTTATTAAAATTGTCGACATAACTGATGAGGAACCTGTGGCCCGGGAACTGGCTTTGATCAAAGTCAGAGCGACTCCGTCTACCAGGGGTGAAATCATACAGATTGTGGATATCTTTAGAGCTAACATTGTTGATGTTGCTGTCGATTCACTTATAGTCGAAGTCACCGGGGACGAGGACAAAGTAGACTCGCTTATAGAGCTTTTGCGCGGTTTTGGTATTAAAGAGATGGCGCGAACAGGTCGGATTGCCCTGACCCGAGGCAGTGCAGGGCCTTTGCTTGTAGAGGAGCCTAAAGAGGTGAAGGTGTTGAAGCAACCGCCAAAACCGTCTCCCGAAGAAGCAGAGAGCCCGCCTGATTGGTGATGACGTCCGGGTCACAAAAGAGTATCTTAAGAGAGTATCTGAAGAAAGTTTCATAAGGAGGTCCTGCTATGACCACGATATATTATGACAAACACGCTAAACTCGAGCTTTTGAAGGGGAAGAAGATAGCTATCGTTGGTTTTGGCAGCCAGGGGCATGCTCATGCCCATAATTTACGGGATAGCGGCTGCGAAGTGATTGTTGCTTCGCGGAAAGGCGGTGAGGGCTGGAAGAATGCTAGGAAGGCTGGTTTTAGAGTGGTAGAAGTTGCCGAAGCAGCTAA
>DAOUAI010000004.1:0-7185 GCA_034433775.1 Dehalococcoidia bacterium | reverse complement strand
GGGGCGTTTGTAGTAGGTGGTTTTCTGGCTCGTGGAGAAGTGCACTATCCGGCTAAATGTATCGATGGAAGATTTCCGGGGCGTCCTAATGCCGGAGATTTAGCTGAAGCTGCACAGTTTGCCAAAGCCATCGCTGAACATATTTCAGTAGGCTGTTCAGGCACCCTGATGGGGAGCCGAAAAGATGCACTAAAGGCAGGTCGGGGATTCTATGACATAGTGGGGATGACAATTTCTGATGGCATGATGTGTATCCTCCTGCCAGAACCGAAATTAGACCCATCCCGATGTAACCAATGCCGAGCGTGTGCTGTAGGATGTCCTGTTGATAACATCACCTTACAACCGTATCCCGTAATGGCAACCCAATGCATTCGGTGCTATCGATGCTATATGATATGCCCGCAAGAGGCATTTAAGATGAATTTTGGGTTGGCCAATTTAATAATTAAGTCGATATACAATGTTACCTTTGAGCGGTTGTTTGGTGACATAAGACCGGGCGAGGAAACTTATCGGTCAGATGCCGATACCGCTACCTGATGGGTCAGTTTTGCTCTACTTTGAATACTTGGCCTGACAAAGGGACATGCTTCAATAATGGACGGAGACCAGCGATTGCTGAAGCGCCGGTGTCAATTGCTTCTTCTCAAACACGAGTTCGGGAACTGTCCACACTGGCCCATCATTGTGTCCAATAAGTAGGACTAGAATATGGTCAGCGGTTGATTTTTAAGGTGGCTGCTTTATTTGAGACTGCCGCAGAATCGCGTTTTATTAGCGGTTCTGGAGGCATGGGGCGGAAAATTAACAAGGTGGCGATAGCTTTCTAGCTATCGCCACCTTAGATAAAAGGGGACTACTTATCACCATTTCTCCTGTGATAGTCTAGAGGCAAACCAGGTGCGCAATGGCTCGTCCAGACTACCGATCCGGGACTCGAGCCAGCGAATGTCACCGCCTACCAATGCTGCTTTTGCCTCCGGGCTTAAGTTATAACCATGTAGAGCTTTGTCCGGCTCGTCTACCAGTCTAGCCAGAAAGTGGGCGTCATCTCTGGCTCGTGCCAATATTGCCCTTAATTCTTTTATCTCGGC
Organism: Dehalococcoidia bacterium; assembly: GCA_034433775.1. Taxonomy (GTDB): domain Bacteria; phylum Chloroflexota; class Dehalococcoidia; order GIF9; family UBA5629; genus CALJTV01. The sequence goes on along the minus strand of DAOUAI010000004.1, from coordinate 6,088 downwards.
ATCTGGTGCATATGTTGTTATGTGTGACGGTTGCTGGCTTGCTTTGACGACCAGGCTTTTGAGCCATGGTCTACTGCTTACCGCCTCTGCGGCACGTTCTTTGCGCAGATATGCCAGCCAGTATATGCTGCCCACAAATGTACCGCCGACAATGTTACCCAAGGTTACCGGAATCAGATTGTTGATGAATCCCAGAACATTAAGATTGGTCACCTGACTCGTGGTCACCCCGGCTGCCTGGAGGACTTCGGTCTGTCCGGACAAGGCTATGCCCATGGGTATGAAGTACATGTTTGCAATGCTGTGTTCAAAGCCGCAAGCAACAAAGGCTGTGATCGGGAAGAGGATGGCAAAGATTTTGTCCACTGTGGTACGGGCGCCGAAACATAGCCACACAGCCAGACAGACTAGGGTGTTGCACAGTATACCGCGAGCGAAGGCTGTCCAAAATGTCAGGTTTACCTTGGCATTGGCGATCAGCAGGGCGTTTGCTCCAACCTTATAGGCATCCAGTGCCCAGAACCGGCTGTAAAACACTACCAGCACCAGAAGCAAAGCGCCGATAAGATTGGTGAAGTAGACTATGCCCCAGTTTCGAAATAACTGGGATAATCCTATCTTGCCGCTAGCCCGGCTGGCTACCATAAGAGCATTACCTGTGAACAGTTCTGCCCCGGCTAGTACTACCAAAATGAGTCCGAGGCAGAAGACGATGCCACCGAGTAACTTGCCCAAGCCGAAGCCTATCTGGATATCGGTGGTGACGAGGGTACAGAACATGGCGCCTAGGCCAATAAAGAAGCCAGCCAGGATACCAAGGAGTGAAAGTGTGAGGAAATCCCCTTTTGCCTTGGTCACCCCCACTGTTTCCATCTTTACTGCCATCTCTGCCGGCGGTCGGCAGTCAGTGGTGGCACAGCTCTTCAATTCTTCTAGAACGAGCTGTAAACGGGCTACGTCGCTGGTTGCTGGAAAGTCTCCCTCTTTCAATGTTTGAAGTTCTTTACCAGACAGCCTTGTATCCGTCATAGTTGTACTCCGTTACCATTTTTCTTGGGAGAGTCTGTACCATAGCCAGGTTGATAGCCGCTTGTCCAGCTTTCCTACCCAGCTTTCGATCTTGCGTATGTCTCCGCTAGCTAGAGCTGCTTTCTCTTCCTGTGTGAGGGTGTAGTATTCCTTGAGAGCTTCATGCGGGTTTTCTGCCAGGCGAGCCATAAAGCCAGGTTCATCCGCGGCTCTTGCTAAAACTGACAGCACTGCCCATCTTCCTGCTATCCCTTCTTTGGGTACAACTGTTGGGGCATTGACCAGTCCCTTGAATTTTTGTGTTGTTTTTCCGGGTTCCGCGTGAGTCCTCTTAGCCATTTTGTTCACCTCCTTTCTATCCATTTCCAGTCTACCGCAATTATGACCGTTCACCTTCGGTCTTCGGTTTTAGTTTTTGGTGCCCTTAGGACTGCTCGTTAATGCACTATCAGGCTGCCCTAAAGTACTAGACGTTAATGGGGTTTGCTGTATCCGCTGTACTATTTCGCAAGCAGTCCAATGGGGAGCAACCATTTGCCAAACTTATCGTGTAAAACTATAGCTGCCGACCCGTAGGCTGCAGCAGCGCCGCAGAGTATACCTTCGATACCGGCAACTATCGCTGGCAAAGCACCGAAAAACGCGGCTGCGAGCAAGAAGAACAGCACGGTCAAGGTAGCAAACACGACGATGTGTAGCACCGACATCTTGAAAGTGCCGATGGTCATGTATCCGGTGAATATACCCCAGCATATGAACAGCCATGCCAGTCCTGCGTTCTCCATCTCGACCACGCCTGTCCAGTGCAGCAGAAAGTAGAAGCTCAGTCCTATCCAGAATAGTCCGTAGGAGGTGAATGCGGTCAAGCCAAAGGTATCACCACGGCGGGCATCTATGATTCCGGCGATAATCTGAGCAGCACCTCCCCAGACAAACCCATATATTAATGGTAAAGTACCCTGAATAAGTCCGAGATTGTGTATTTGTAGCAGGATGGTGTTAAGTCCAAACCCGGCTAAGCCCAGAGCACCCGGGTTAGCCCACTGGTTGCTTTCGGTTGCCATCACCTTCGCCATTTGTAATTCTCCTTTCTGTGCGTCAGTTTTTTGGTAGCAAGGTTTACAGCCGCTCTTTCACTAAGATATCGACTACCGAGGGATCAGCTAAGGTAGTCGTATCACCCAAGTTGCTCACATCACCAGCGGCAATTTTGGTGAGTATCCTCCTCATAATTTTGCCGCTTCTTGTTTTAGGAAGGGCATCAGCAAACTGAATCTTGTCCGGTGTAGCGATGGGGCCTATCTCTTTTCGTACATGAGCAGTCAATTCTTTCTTCAGCTCCTCTGACTTTTCTACGCCGGCTTTCAAGGTAACATAAGCGTATATGCCCTGCCCCTTTATCTCGTGTGGCATGCCCACCACAGCAGCTTCAGCTACTTTGGGGTGAGATACTAGGGCACTCTCGACCTCGGCTGTCCCTATTCGGTGACCGGATACGTTGATGACATCGTCTATACGTCCCATTAGCCAGTAGTAACCATCTTCATCTACCCGTGCTCCATCCCCGGTAGTGTACACTCCTGGAAACCTTACGAAGTATGTATTTTTAAACCTCTCCGGGTCGCCATAGACGCCTCGCATCAGACCCGGCCACGGTCTCTTTATCACCAAATAGCCGCCCTCATTCACATCGGCAGGGGAACCATCCTCTCGAAGTACTGCCGGTACAATCCCGGGGAATGGCAAGGTGGCTGAGCCCGGTTTTAGTGGTGTGGCACCGGGCAAAGGTGTGATCAAGATGCCACCCGTTTCAGTCTGCCACCAGGTATCTACGATTGGGCATCTGCCCTTGCCTATTACATTGTAATACCACATCCACGCCTCTGGGTTGATCGGTTCACCAACTGATCCTAGGATCCGCAGTGAGCTTAGGTCATGTTTATTAGGCCATTCGTCTCCTTCTCTCATCAGTGCTCGAAGTGCAGTGGGAGCGGTATAAAAAATGGTGACCTGATATTTTTCTACGATTTCCCAGAACCTGTCCGGGTGCGGGTATGTTGGGATGCCTTCAAACATGAGGCTTGTAGCACCGTAGGACAGAGGACCGTACACTATGTAGCTGTGTCCGGTTACCCAGCCGATATCGGCTGTGCACCAGAATGTGTCCTCTTCTTTCACATCGAATATCCACTTAAATGTCTGGTAGCAGTACAGCAGGTAACCAGCTTGGGTGTGGAGGACTCCTTTAGGTTTGCCTGTGCTTCCGCTTGTGTACAGGATGAACAGTGGGTCTTCAGCGTCCATAACCTCGGGCTCGCAGGGGTCTTTCACACCATCGGCAGCCATTTCATCGTCCCACCAGTGGTCGCGCCCCTCTTTAATTGTTACCTCAATGTTTGCTCTCTTGACCACTATTACATCTTTCACCTCGGGGCAGGATTCGAGTGCCTGGTCAGCATTGTCTTTGCTTCTGATGATCCTGCCGCCGCGGTAATAGCCATCGGCACAAATGAGCATTTTGGCTCTGCAGTCAAGTATGCGGTCTCTAAGTGCATCTGCGCTGAAACCACCGAAAACCACGCTATGAATAGCACCGATCCTGGCGCATGCCAGCATAGCAATTGGTAGTTCGGGTATCATGGGTAAGTAAATAGTTACTCTGTCCCCTTTCTGAACACCGTGTTTTTTCAAAACATTAGCAAATTTGCAGACTTCTTTATGTAGCTGCTGGTAGGTAAGTACACGGCTATCTCCGATATCTCCTTCCCAGATCAGTGCTGCTTTATTTCGTCTCCAGGTTCTAATGTGTCTGTCCACGCAGTTATAGCAAACGTTGAGTTTACCTCCGACGAACCACTGGTGTTTACCCTCCTTGAAATCTTCCACAAGAACTTTGTCCCATTTCCGGTACCAATCCAGTTGCCCAGCCATCTCAGCCCAGAATCCTTCAGGGTCATCGACTGACCACTGGTAAATATCTTTGTATTCAATGAGGTTCCTGATATATGCTTTTTCGCTCAGTTCCCTCGGTGGGTTGAAGACCCTTTTCTCTTCCATCATCGAGGCGATAGTCTTACCGTCTGTCATATCGTCCCTCCTTTCTTAAAGTTTGCTTACACTAACCTCGCTCTTATATAAGACTTGAAGACTTACCTAACGTAGCGTTGCGAGTATTTTCCTCTTTCATTAAGAGATGATATCGGCGGTGCTGTCTTGCTTGTCATGGCCTGGCAATAATTACTTTTAAAGTCGCTATAGCTGGGAGGTAACTCCTAATAGCTGTGTATAGGCTTGACGTAGCCTCGATGCCACGACACGTGCAATTCCCCTAGAGACTTTACAGCCGATTTGTGGTTTTGTAGTGCACAGGGCAGCTAGTGCCTGTCCATCGAACGAGAGTACCTTTGTCCTTTCCAGTGCTTTCACGGTAGCAGTGCAAATGTATGGCTCGAGCACGGCTGACCAGCCAAATACCTCGAAATCTGTCACAGCTTGTACCTGGCGTTGGGCGAGTGGCCCAACTTCCAAAATAATCCCTACCGTACCATGTTCAATTACGTAAAGGTTTTTCTCCTTGCTGCCCTGCTTGCAAACGATGTCTCCTGCTTCAAATTCTTCAACTTCGCACATTTTCTCTATTTCATGAAGTTCCTCGTCATTCAGCATCTTGAATACATCACACTTACTGAGTACTTCGATTTTTGTCATCATTCCACCCCCTTTGTTTTCTACAGTCTCGGAATAAAATTGTCAGCAAGAACGGTTTCGTTTTTACCGGTTACAGTGTGGCGGTATTCGCTAAGTAACTCGTAAGGTCTGTTTGTTAGGTAAGCTAAAAAAACAGGGTTATGAACCGCTCTTCTTAGCGTTGATAACAAGGCTGCCCCTTTTAACATTGCCTTCTTTGAGACGTTTCTTCCCATAATCTTCACCTCCTCATGAGCCAACTTTGCCATTCAGTACTTTGTAATCTGTCTCTGCCTTTGTTTCTAACTTAAGTCTATCTGTTTGCTGTCGCTTCCTCGTCGTCCTTTAGCTCTAGATTGGGCTTGTCCCTTTGGGCAGGACTTTGGGTGTAAGTTTAGTCAGGATAAAGAGCCAGTTCGGGGGACTTATTCAGAAGCTATTCGCGCTTGGGAGGCGAAAGTGGTTCCTTGTTTATCGTCCAGGTATGCCTTATAATGTGCACAAGGTAAGACATAGGTCGAGTTGTGAAGTTGAGGACGAAGATTCTAGTTGCTGATGATCACCCTCTGGTACGCGAGGCATTGATTCGAGTATTTTCCGGTCAGAAGGACATGGAGGTAGTCGGCGAGGCTGCGGATGGTGAGGAGGCTATAAAATTAGCCTCGCAGCTAAAGCCTGACGTCTTGGTGATGGATATCATGATGCCGAAAATTGATGGACTTCAGGCAAGTCGAAAGATCAAGCAAATGAGTCCCAGTACAGCTATTTTGATCCTGACCTCATATGATGATGACAGCTATGTACTTGGCTTGCTCGAGGCTGGTGCTGCCGGGTATTTGATGAAGAGTGCCCGAGGGCAAGACCTTGTTGAGGCTGTGAGGTCTATACGAGCTGGCGAGTCAGTGCTTCACCCTAAAATCATTGAGAAGTTGCTACGCCGAGCTGTGACCGGTCCGCTCAAGGTTGAAGAGCGAAAAATAAAGGAGCCGTTGACTGCTCGAGAGAAAGAGATGTTAAGGCTTGTAGCTTCGGGTATGAGTAACAAAGAAATAGCTGAGAGACTTTGCCTCAGCCTACGCACTGTTAAGGCGCATCTTTCCAATATTTTTAATAAAATGAATGTTGCCTCACGTAGTGAGGCTCTGGTTGAAGCACTAAAAGTCGGGCTGATAACTTTGGACGATATTGGGCGAGAAGACCTGTCAGAAAGTTAGGGCTTTTAGCTGAGGCTGGTGGCGGATTAAACAAGCTGTGATATATTAGTATTGGAACACGCGTGTAGTATAGCGTACTAAGCTGGATGTGGTGCTATTTGCTTGGCGTGGGGTTGGGATGTTCAAAGTTAGCGAGGGGCCAAGTAAATCTGTAAGCC
>DAOUAI010000003.1:0-23314 GCA_034433775.1 Dehalococcoidia bacterium | reverse complement strand
CGGTCACCGAGTATCCAAAACATGCTAGGCACCAGTACCTTGAGTAATTGTACACCAAACAAGACTGTCAGGGATGTGAAGCATGTCTCGGTCAGAAGAGGTCTCTCAGTTAACCACTTAGCAAAGGTCGCTGTTTTGTCTTTTCCAGTAGCCTGTTCCATCGATGTTTTCTACCTTTCTTTTCATGTCTAGTATGGCTTTCTTTTTGTCTAAGCTTTAGTCATAGATGATAAGGCTAAGAGGGATGGGTGTCAAGGTGCAGATATGGGTAATATCTCACTGCTATTTTGGCTCCCGAGGTAGGATTCGAACCTACGACCAAGCGGTTAACAGCCGCCCGCTCTACCACTGAGCTACTCGGGAAAGCTCTTCTATATCTTTAGTATCATAGTCCTTATCTTTGGAGGACTATGACCTTGGTTACTGGCAAAAACTACATAGGTACCTTTGTTGCCCGATAGCACTTATTATAGCATCAGGTATCTGAATCAACAATGCTGTGCAGTGTCTCCATAAATCTGTGGTCTAGCCTTTTAGCTTGACTTCTGCTAGCCGTGTATAGACAGCGCCTGATGGTAACAGCTGACTCTTCATCAAACTGATTTTGGTTGCGGCAAATTGGCAATCGACTTTGATTGATTTTTCGGCGATCAATTCACCAAAGCTGCGCCGTTCAACAGGGGATATCCCTTCACGGAGACGTGCTAATGTCAGGTGAGGAGTAAAGCCCCGGGGTTCTCTGGTGAAACCCAATCTAGCAAGATTCTCTTCTAACTTTGTCTGCATGGCTTGCAGCTTATCGGTCTCCCCTTTTACGCCTATCCAAAGAACGCGAGGTTGTTTCAGGTTAGGGAAGGCGCCAATTTCTCCAAGTTTCAGTTGGAACGGGCTAATCGCGTGACTGGTCTGCTCCATGGCGCTGGTTATGCCGGCTATTTTTTCGGGAGGGATATTGCCCAAAAACTTCAGCGTTATGTGGATGTTCATTGGCGGTACCCACTTGACAAAGTTGTGTTGAGGCGATTTCAGCACCTTCTGGATTTCTTCCAGTGTAGCGTTAACTTCAGCAGGCAGTTCTATCGCGATGAAAGAGCGAATCAGATTATTATCCATCGTCCTGAAGCCTCTGTTATTTGTTTATATGGAAAGTAACACTCGGGCATTGTCTCCAAGGATCTTAGTCTTGTCCTGTGGATTGAGGCCGGCTAGCTCAATCTGATCTATAACTCGTCTTGGTGGCATTAAAGGATAATCGCTGCCAAATAATATCTTATCGCTGCCTATGATTTCAACGATGTGTTTAAAAATTTGCGGCTGGTATAGAAAGGGAGTAGCCGCTGTATCAAAATAAACATTAGCTAAAGCCTTCGCTACCTCTGGCATCAGAGCGTAGAAAGGTAGTCCGCCGCCCCAGTGGGCGCAAACCAATTTCAGCTCCGGAAAAGCTTGGATAAAGGGATAGAGCAATTCTGGTGTAATGCTCCCTTTGCCGAAATACTGATGCCCTACAGGCTCTGATGCATGTGTGAGGAGAATCAAATTGTATTTCATCATCGTTTCGACTAGAGGGCCCATTAAATTGCCATCTCTGATATCGAATCCCTGAGTATCAGACCTGATTTCACCGACGCCTCTTGCACCGCTCTGGGCACACCGTTCTAGTTCTTTAATCGCTTTATCGCCGGCTAGAGGCTGAATTGCACAGAAGCCGATCAGTCGTTGCGAATACTTTGAGATAGCTTCGAGAATGTAATCATTAGTTTGAACACAAAGCTCGTGGCTGGTCCATCCAAGATTAAGAACTACACATTTATCTATGTTGTGTTCATCTAAGCAGGTGATCACCTCTTCGGCGGTCGCTAGTTTAGCTTTTGGCTGTGAGTAGAGCGAACGGAAACACGCGTCGTTTAGATATTCTTGGCGCCTCTCTTTTACTGTTGGCGGGACAATATGAGTATGGAAATCTATAATCATATCGAGCAATTATAAACGACTAGAAGTGCTGCATTCAACTTATTTACTCCATAGACACGAGCAAGTTTTCTAGCCTATAATTAAATACTATGTCAGTTGGATTTGATTTGTCTGTAGCAGAACTCGAGGAAAAGGCAAAGCAACTGCGCCGTTATGTAGTCACGATGATTGCTGCGGCCGGTAGCGGTCATCCTGGAGGGTCACTTTCAGCTGCTGATATTGTTGCCTGTCTTTACTTCAAAGTGATGCGCCATGACCCCAAAAACCCGCATTGGGCCGACCGTGACCGTTTTATCTTAAGCAAAGGACATGCTGCGCCTATACTTTATGCTGTGTTAGCTGAATGTGGCTATTTTTCTGTAGAAGAACTTAAGACACTGAGGAAATTAGGCAGCCGGTTGCAAGGGCATACTGACATGACTTTAACGCCCGGTGTCGAGATGTCTGCCGGGTCTTTAGGACAAGGGTTGTCTTTTGGTATCGGTGTTGCTCTAGCCGGACGATTGAATAAACGCGATTACCACGTATATGTGATGCTTGGTGATGGTGAATGCGATGAAGGTCAAGTTTGGGAAGCAGCTATGTTCGCTCCACATCATAAAGTTGACAATTTAACCGCCATAATTGACCACAACGGCTTACAGCTCGATGGTTCCTGCCGTGAAATTATGAGTCTTGCACCTTTAGCTGATAAATGGCGTGCTTTCAACTGGCATACAATTGAGATAAATGGTCATGATATTAGTCAAATTCTCGATGCCCTGAAAGAGGCACGGGAAACAAAAGGAAGACCTACGGTGGTCATAGCACACACAATCAAAGGCAAAGGCGTCAGTTTTATGGAGAATAATGTTGATTTTCATGGTAAAGCTCCAACCCCAGTAGAGGCTGAAAAGGCCCTGAAGGAATTAGCATGACCGAGTATGCGGAACTGTCTACACGAGAAGCATACGGTAGATTTCTCGTTGAGCTAGGCAGGGAAAATAATGATATCGTAGTCCTGGATGCGGACTTATCACGGTCAACTATGACCAAATACTTTGCTCAAGCGTTTCCTGAACGATTTATAGAGTGTGGATTGGCCGAGCAAAATATGATTGGTATTGCTGCAGGGCTTGCTGCTTCTGGCAAAATCCCTTTTGTGAGTACATTTGCCGTCTTTGCTGCTTGTCGGTGCTTTGATCAGGTGAGAGTAAGTGTTGCTCAGCCGAGGTTAAACGTGAAAATAGTAGCTACACATGGTGGTATTACTGTAGGTGAGGATGGTGCTTCACATCATGCAATAGAGGATCTGGCTCTATATTGCGCTTTACCAAATTTTACAGTGATTGTTCCAGCCGATGCTATAGAAACTATTAAGGCTGTTGCGGTTGCCGCCACCACAGAGGGACCATTTTACATAAGACTTGGGCGCCCTAAGTTCCCTGCAATTTACACAGATGAGTATGGGTTCGAGATAGGCAAAGCAGTAACGCTGAGAGAAGGGCAGGATGCTACGATAATTGCTTGCGGGATTATGGTATCGAAGGCTTTAGAGGCGGCTGCTAATCTGGCTGCTCAAGGTATAAAATGCAGGGTGCTTAACATGTCTACTTTAAAGCCTTTAGACGAGGCAAGCATTTTAAAAGCGTCTACGGAGACTGGTGGTATTGTGGTAGCAGAGGAACATCTGCTGGATGGTGGATTGGGTAGCAGGGTAGCGCAGGTGGTAGCAAGAGAGAAACCAGTACCTGTAGAGTTTATCGGGCTTAAAATATATGCAAAGTCAGGCAAACCGGAAGAACTCCTGCAAAAACACGGGCTAACTGCTAGTGCTATAGAACAAGCAGTAAAGGCAATAATATCAAAAAATCCCCGGGCCTTGTAAATACTTTGTAGCAAACTGCTACAGGCTTAAATTGCTCAGCCACCGCCAAAGCCTATTTTAACTTCGTCCCCGGTTACTATAATTGGCACAATAACGTTGCCTTTTGAGAGGCGCATTGCCTCTTTTAGCGCCTCAGGATTATTATCAATATTTATCTCTTCGTATTCTATGCCGCGATCTTCGAGATCTTGTTTCGCTGCTGAACAGTAAGGACAGCCAAGTTTTGTATATATAGTAACTCTCTGTGACGGTTTTGCGATGTTCCTTTTTTCTTCTAGTTCATACAATTTTTCAATAACAAATTGGACGTATTGGTCACATTTATCTCGCCAAACCCCGGAGGCTTGAAACTCTTGATAGCCGCCAGGTTTTGAGAAGTCGATACCTACGAGATCAATGCAGGTGATTGCTCCAAACTTCTGGGTAAAGCTTCTGACCAGTTCAGAAGCACATTCTCGAGCAGCAACACGGGCTTGTTTTGCCTTTTGCTTATCTTCCGGTGAGCACTTATTACGAAGCCCCAAGCAAATTACCCCCGCTGATAAAGCACCACAAGGTGCGCTTTGTTGTCCTGCTATGCCTCCCGTAAATGCAACACCTGCCCAGAGGAAATCGGGATTGTTCAGTTCATATGTTTCCCACATAACTTGCAGGACTGCTGGACCTCAATGATAGCCGCGGTGCATAAGTTCCAATGCTCGTTCCTTTGCCTCGGTGCACGATATCATGGTTGTTCTCCTTTTTAACTAAAGTACTCCTGTTCGATAAAAAGTCTCTATGGTTCCTTGCTCGCAGATTGCTTAGAGATTTACCAGTGCTACCTCTTGATGAGTTTTGTGCCGAGGGAGGGACTCGAACCCACACCTCCTAGTGGAGAGCGGATTTTAAGTCCGCCGCGTCTACCATTCCGCCACCTCGGCAAACTTTGGAGGCGGCGAGCGGATTTGAACCGCTGAATAGGGGTTTTGCAGACCCCCGCCTTAACCACTTGGCTACGCCGCCAGTCTCTTCAAATCAAAAATGGAGCGGAAGACGAGATTCGAACTCGCGACCCCCTCCTTGGCAAGGAGGTGTTCTACCGCTGAACTACTTCCGCTCTGTTTTTATTATAGCAAATAAGTTAGGTATCAAAAATGGTGCCGAGGAGGAGATTTGAACTCCTACGGGCTTTCGCCCACCACCCCTCAAGATGGCGTGTCTACCTGATTCCACCACCTCGGCAATCCTAGTTCGAGATAAGCATATTACAGGTTCTTTGCGCCTAATCACTCGCTTACCAAGTATTTGCCTCTGGAAGGTCAACGCTTGTGGGCTCAAAAATTTATAATGTTGGTATTGTTTCTCCACAGGCTCCCGAGGCTTATAATTTAATTTCCATATTTCTATTTTTGGCTTCTTCCTAAAGCTGGCAGGGGTGGCAGGACTCGAACCCGCGGCCTGCGGTTTTGGAGACCGCTGCTCTACCAAACTGAGCTACACCCCTCCTTATATATTTTCTTCTGGTACCCCTGGGGCGATTTGAACGCCCGACACGCGGTTTAGGAAACCGCTGCTCTATCCTGCTGAGCTACAGGGGCACGGATTGTTCTAGCGCCGTGTCTTTCTGATTACAAATCCTTCGGGGGTGATGTATTTTTCTACACCTACTGCTGAACGTGGCAACACGACTTCTTCCTCTTCCTCGTATCGCCTTTCGGGTTCTTTTGATATTGTTATATCAGTAGGTTGCTCTGTTACTGTTCCTCGGGCCTTAGTTTCGATTACTGAAGGGATAATCTTCTTCGACCTTTTTCTTAACTCATTTAAGGCGCTGTCGAGATTGCTGAGAAGTTCATTAATCTTACTCTCAACCACAGCACTGGCCTCTTCCGAGGCCAAACTCTCTAGCTGAGCGATGTATTCTTGAAGCCTGTGCCCGTGCTCTTCGAGCTTTTTGATCTGCTCAGCCAGTTTCTTAGCCTGAGCCTGTATTTCCGGAATCTCAGAGTCGAGCAGAGCCTTTATTATATTCTCTACTAAGTCTCTTCGCGGTCTTTTTGCCATATACCAACCTTCCTTAAATTTTTCACCAGTTAAGGTTTTCCCTACATGTAAAAATCAGTGCTACATCATGTATCTAACTTGCCAGACTATTTAATTATAACAGCGGCATATTGCTGCTGCAACTTGTAACTGGCTTGCGTGTAAACATATCGTTGTGTTACAATTGAAATCGGTTCCAATATTTTAAATAAGGAGGTTTATTATGAAGCTGGAAGACATCAAAACCGTTGGCATGGTAGGTATGGGTGTAATGGGGCGTGGCATTTCTATATCAGCATTGTTGGCCGGTTATAAAGTAATTGGACGTGACCTTAATGATGAGATACTTGCCAAAGCCAAAGATGATATGGTCAACGGTCGCTTTGGTCTGAAGGGAGCCGTCGATCGTGGCAAGATAACAAAGGAACAGATGGATCAAGCGCTGGCAAATTTGACGCTGACGTCGAAATTGGAGGATCTCAAAAACGCGGACTTGCTCATCGAGGCGATTGGTGGGGCAAATCCTGGACAGCTTGAGAACAAAGACCTCAAACTTCAGCTTTTTAGAGACCTAGACAAACTGGTGAAGAAAGAAGCAGTATTTGCTAGCAATACCTCTTTCTTCACAATACGGGACCTGGCAGCAGTCACTAACCGGAAAGACAAATTCCTTGGCCTTCATTTCTTCAGTCCAGCAAATATTATGCGGCTGGTAGAGGTTATATGGACACCCGAGTTGTCCAAGGATGTGCTGGAGGCCTGTGTGGCATTTTGTCAAAAGATAGGCAAAGTCCCTGTAAAAGTCAAGGATGTACCTGGTGATCGCGGTCATGTAGGTAACCGCATTTATGCTGCTATCGGGCAAGAGGCACGGAAGATCTTGGAAGAGGGGGTGGTAGAGAAACCAGAGGATATCGATACGGTAATGACCTTGGGATTCAACTGGCCTATAGGTCCTATGGCGATGGGCTTTGGTGCACGCGCTGGCTGGAAATAATATAATAAGACGACTCAAAAATTATATAGTATCTCAAGGCAGGAAGGTGGTGCTGGTGGTCAGTTTCCAGCACCACCTTGATTTTGATATCAACATTCGATATACTCATTTTGCCTTGTGCATAGGACTTTCGAAGCATTTGTGACCTTCCCTGTTTGCTTGATGTAAATTGTTATGAAGTTAGCTATAACAGGTAAAGGCGGAGTAGGCAAGACCACACTGGCGAGTCTTTTAGCAAGAGTATATTCCTCCGAAGGCAAAGAGGTAATAGCTATTGACGCTAATCCTGATGCTAATTTGGCTATGGCGCTTGGTGTCAGCAGGGAAGCAGCCAGTCGCCTGAAGCCGATTGCTGAACTCAAAGAGTTGATTGAGGAGCGCACCGGTGCTAAAGCTGGCAGCTATAGCTCGTTTTTTAAGTTAAACCCTAAGGTAGATGACATTCCCGACCGATTCTCTCTCCATCTCAATGGCATCAAGCTCTTAGTAATGGGGACGGTCAAAAAGGGTGGAAGTGGTTGTATGTGTCCAGAAAGCGCCTTGCTTAAAAGTCTGGTTAGCCATCTTGTGTTGAGCAGGTCTGAAGTAGTCATAATGGATATGGATGCCGGGGTTGAAAATTTAGGTCGCGGCACAGCCAAGGCAGTAGATGCCTTGCTCATCGTTGTCGAACCAGGACAACGGAGTTTTCAGACAGCCCGGGCTATACGTGGCCTAGCTATAGACCTAGGCATCAAAAGGTGCTACGTGGTAGGGTCGAAAACTCATGATGAAAGCGAACGTAATTTTGTAATTGAAAGCTTGGCTGATTTCGAAGTCCTCGGTTTTGTAAACTATCATCCAGAGATTGCTGAGGCGGATAGGTTGGGTAAGGGTATATTTGAGACTGCCAAATCGGCTATTGAAGAGGTAAAAAGCATCAAACATCGGCTGGAACAGGCTCTCACGAAGAAGTAAGATATGACAAAGAAAACGGTCAGGGACATAGACGTTAAAGGGAAAAGAGTACTTGTTAGGGTAGACTTCAATGTCCCAATGGACTTAAGGTCAGGAGCTATCACCAGTGACAGTCGGATCAGGGCTGCTATACCGACGATAAAATATTTGATTGAGCATGGTGCCAGGATTATTCTGTGTACGCATTTAGGACGTCCGAAAGGTAAAGTCATCGAAGAGCTAAGGGTCAAACCGATTGCCTCCAGGCTTTCGCAACTTTTGAATTTACCGGTGTCCATTGCTCCAGATTGTATCGGCCCTGAAGTAGAAAGATCGATTAACGGGCTGAAAGAAGGAAACGTTTTACTCCTTGAGAACATTCGCTTCCATCCTGAGGAAGAAGCCAATGACCCTGCCTTTGCTAAAGAACTGGCGAGTCTAGCCGATATCTATGTAAATGATGCTTTTGGTGCTGCCCATCGGGCGCATGCTTCTACTGTGGGAGTAGCCAACCATATTCCCGCCGTTGCCGGTCTGCTGATGGAAAAGGAACTCGAGAGTCTGGGGAGAATTTTGACCTCGCCGGAGCGCCCTTTTGCTGCGCTTTTAGGCGGCGCTAAAATCAGTGATAAAATTGGACTCATCCATAACATCCTGACCAGGGTTGATTTTCTGCTTATCGGCGGTGGTATGGCCTCTGTCTTTCTTAGAGCCGCTGGCTATGAAATTGGCGCTTCGCTGGTTGAGATCGATAAGCAGGATGTAGCACGGGATATCGTCAAGACGGCAAAACAAAATGGAATATCAATATTGTTACCTATAGATGTTGTGGTTGCTAAAGATACGAGCCAAGAAACTGCTTGTGAAACGGTATCAGTAGCACAAATCCCACCGACTGAATATATTGTAGATATAGGCCCCAAAACGATAGAGCTATTTTCGCAGCAGCTTACGAAATGTAGGACTGTGTTCTGGAATGGCCCAATGGGAATCTACGAAATACCAGGTTTTGCTGCAGGGACCAAGGCGATGGCTAACCTGCTTGCTAGCATTCCCGCAACCACTGTGATTGGTGGTGGCTCTACTGCTGAGGTTGTGGAGGATCTGGGATTGGCGGATAAGATGAGCCATGTTTCTACAGGTGGTGGTGCTAGCTTGAAATTCCTCGAAGGGGAAAGGTTGCCTGGAGTCGAAGTATTACTGGACAAGCAGGGATAATAATGAACTTGGAAGTGCTGAAGGAGATTAGCATCACTACACCTAGCAAAATAGTTATGCTTGTTATCGATGGGCTTGGTGGGTTGCCTGACATTAAAACGAGAAAGACAGAGCTTGAGACTGCGTTTACCCCGCATCTTGACAAGCTAGCCAAATCTGGAGCTTGTGGTCTTATCGACTCTGTAGGCCCGGGTATAACGCCTGGAAGTGGTCCTGCACATTTAGCATTGTTTGGGTACGACCCTATCAAATTCCGTATTGGTAGGGGTGTCCTCGAGGCACTTGGGGTTGGCTTCGAACTCACAGAAAGAGACATTGCAGCCCGCGGCAATTTCTGCACCGTTGATGAGAACGAGCTGATTACTGACCGTAGGGCAGGGCGTATCAGTACAGAGAAGTGCGCTGAGCTATGCTCATTGCTAAGCCAGATTAAGCTAGATGGTGTTGAGACTTTTGTCTTACCAGTCAGGGAGCACAGGTTCATGCTGGTTTTACGTGGCGACGGACTGAACCCAGATTTGAGCGACACTGACCCCCAAAAAGTTGGTATCGCGCCTTATGTAGTAGTGGCTGGAAATCCTGAGTCTCAATTTACTGCTGATATGATGAATAGATTCATCGAAGAAAGCAAAAAGATTTTGAAAAAACACTATCCAGCTAACATGATTTTGCTGCGTGGATTTTCCCGGTTACCTGCGATCCCTTCTATGAATGAAATCTATAAGCTAAATCCGGTGGCTATTGCTAGATATCCAATGTATAAGGGATTAGCTAAGCTAGTAGGGATGAAAGTATTTAGTGTGGAGGGTGATTTTAAAGAAGAACTAAAAGTCTTGGCTGAGTGTTATGCTGAGCACGATTTTTTCTTCATTCACGTCAAAGAGGCTGACAGTGCCGGGGAGGATGGTGACTTTATGCGAAAGGTGAGGGGCATCGAGCAGGTTGATAGAGCTTTACCTGCGTTGCTTGCTTTAAAGCCAGATGTCCTTGTGGTTACTGGCGACCACTCTACACCTGCTTTGTTAAAAGGACATAGCTGGCATCCAGTACCGATTCTGATATGTTCCTCTTGGTGCCGCCATAGCAAGGCGACTAGGTTCTCGGAACTTGCTTGTGCTCTAGGAGAGTTGGGCAGGATTCCTGCTCTGGAGGTAATGCCGTTAGCTATGGCCCATGCTCTCAAACTGAGTAAATTTGGAGCTTGAATTTTGCGCGAACCTCTACTCGCAGGCAACTGGAAGATGAATACCAATCTCGTTGAAGCAACGAGATTGGTACAGACTATGAAGCAAGAGCTGGACGAGATAACCGGTGTAGAGAAAGTGCTCTGTCCACCATTTATTGCTTTAGCGCACATCAGCGAACTGATTAAAGGTACATCGATAAAGCTGGGCGCCCAGAATATGCACTTCGAAGACAAAGGCGCATATACTGGTGAGATTTCCCCCCTGATGCTGGTCGACTTGTGCCAGTTTGTCATCCTGGGACATTCAGAGCGTAGGAACTACTTCGGGGAGACAGACGAGATTGTCAATAGGAAAGTAAAGAAAGCCTTGACATATGGTATAAATCCTATTCTTTGTATAGGGGAGAGTCTAGCTGATAATGAGGCTAAACTTACTAGCCAGGTACTTGCTCGGCAGGTACGAACAGGGCTCGATGGAGTGTCTCCTAATAAGCAACTGGTGATAGCCTATGAACCAGTATGGGCTATTGGAACAGGCAAGGCTGCTACAGGCAAGGAAGCCAATCTGACGATCGCCTTCGTACGCAATGTGCTGGCGGATATGTGGGGGGATAGATTAGCCCAACAGGTACGTATACTTTATGGCGGGAGTGTCACCAGTAACAATATTGCCGACTTTGTTTCTGAGCCGGAGATCGATGGTGCTTTAATTGGTGGCGCCAGTCTTAAGTCCGAAGAGTTCTTGAGTATTGTAAGGCAGACAGCAAATCTTAAATCCCTCTGATGAAATGCATTATTGCTGTTGTTGGACCAACAGCAGTTGGCAAAAGTCAGCTCGCTCTATACCTGGCGCAGCGTTTTAACGGCGAGATAGTTAATGCTGATAGCCGCCAGGTCTACCGGCACATGGATATCGGCACGGCAAAACCGAGTGTGCAAGAGCGCCGTTTAATCCCTCACCACATCATAGACGTTGTTGATCCGGACGAGCCATTCAACCTAGCAATATATGACCAATTGGCAGTTACGGCTGTTGCTGATATCCAGCAAAGAAACAAAATTCCTTTCTTGGTTGGTGGTAGCGGTATGTATATCTGGTCACTGATAGAAGGCTGGAGAATACCAACTGTGGCACCGGACTTTCAATTGCGACATAGTCTTGAGCTGAGAGCCGAAGAGCAAGGTGTCAGTGGACTTTTTCAAGAACTGCAAAGAGTTGACCCTGTTGCTGCAGCCAAAGTCATGCCTACCAATTTGCGTCGAATCGTAAGGGCTTTGGAAGTCTATCTAATATCCGGAAAGCCGATATCTGAAGTATGGCACAGACAACCTCCTGAGTTTCCTATTCTGATTATCGGTTTAACATTGCAGCGGGAGCGTCTCTATCAGCGAATTGACTTGCGGGTAGACGAAATGATAAAACAGGGACTGGTAGAAGAAGTGAAAAGGCTTTTGGATAAAGGATATGGACTGCACCTGCCTGCTATGTCAGGGATTGGTTATAAACAAATCGGCATGTTCCTTCAAGGACGACTGAGCCTTGAAGACGCTGTCCAGCAGATAAAGTGGCAGACCCACCGTTTTGTCCGACATCAATATGCTTGGTTTCGTATTAGCGACCCTCGTATTCATTGGTTTAATGAATATAGCGACATTTATCGAGATATACCCAGACTCATTGAAAGTTTTCTTGCAGGTGAAACAACGTGAATTTCGCTAAGCTGCAGGCAACAGGCAATGACTTTATTGTGATAGACGCTCGCAATATCGAAAAAGACTGGGCAAAACTTTCCAGCCAGATGTGTGATCGGCATTTTGGTGTGGGTGCTGACGGCTTGATCTTGGTAACGCTCTCAAAAGCTGCTGACTTGAAAATGAGGATATTCAACCCTGATGGCTCTGAAGCGGAAGTTTGTGGGAACGGACTGAGATGCTTGGCTAAGTATGCTATTGAACGGCAAATCGTTAAAGGCCCGACATTGAGGATAGAAACACCGGCCGGCATTAGGACTGTCTATGCCACTTTATCACAGGGCAGAGTGAAACAGGTAGAAGTGAATATGGGCAGCCCTGCATTTTCAGCCAGTGATATTCCGGCGGTAATCCGCGAAAGAAGGGCTGGCAAAAATAAAGTTGACATAACACCTGTTTTGGATTATCCTCTTAAAGTAGGTAGTGAAAAGCTGGCTGTGTCCTTAGTGTCAGTTGGCAATCCTCATGCTGTAACTTTTATATCTCAACCGGTAGCAAATTTCCCACTCAGCAGGATAGGACCCAAAGTGGAGAAACACCCTATGTTCCTGCAGCGAACAAATTTTGAAATAGCAAGGGTGCTAAATTTCAAAACGATCGAAGTTCGAGTCTGGGAACGTGGTGTTGGGGAGACCCTCTCCTGTGGAAGCGGTGCCTGCGCTGTAGGCGTATTAGCCAGATGCAAAAGACTTACAGGTGACTTAGTTGACATAATATTAACAGGTGGCAAGCTCACTGTTCGCTGGGATGGGGTAGGGGAAATTTACTTAAGCGGACCTGTCGAGGAAGTATTCATTGGAGAATGGTCAAGATGAAATTTTCACACAGACTGAGCAAGCTTCCGCCTTACCTTTTTGTCGAGATCAACCGCAAAATCATGGAGAAACAGGCTCGGGGAGAAGATGTGATAAGCTTTGCTATAGGTGACCCTGATATGCCGACTCCGCCGCACATTATTGAAGAGCTTTGTCAGGCAGCTCATGACCCGGTGAATCATCGCTATCCAGAGACATCTGGTCTCTCTGAACTTCGCAAGGCCATTGCTGGTTGGTACCAGGGTCGCTTTGGGGTGATTCTAGACCCTGATTATGAAGTGCTACCTCTGATAGGCTCCAAAGAAGGCATAGGACATGTGTCGTTTTGTTTTATCGACCCGGGTGATATAGCTCTGGTGCCTGACCCCGGCTATCCTGTGTACTCGATGAGCACGTTACTGGCTGGCGGTGAAGTTTACTCATTGCCGTTGACTGAGGATAACGATTTTCTACCTGATTTTACCAGTATTTCTAAAAAGGTGAGCAAAAAAGCAAAGTTATTATGGCTCAATTATCCCAATAACCCTACAGGTGCAGTGGCTGACCTAAATTTCTTCCAGAAAGCCATCGATTTTGCACGTGAATATAGCTTAGTTATATGTCACGATGCTCCATATACTGAGGTTTCTTTTGATGGTTATTCTCCACCAAGCTTCTTACAACTACCGGGTGCGAAAGACATTGGGATCGAATTCCATTCGTTATCTAAAACATACAACATGACGGGCTGGCGGATCGGGATGGCTGTGGGTAACGCACAGATGATAGACGCACTATTTCGCTTTAAGTCGAACCTGGATTCAGGGATTCCGCAAGCCATACAGCGCGCTGCAATAAAAGCGCTTACCGGTCCACAGGACTGCATTACCGCACACAATATTATTTACCAGAAACGTCGCGACAAGCTATTAAATGCTATCTATAAGATTGGACTGAAAGCCAGGGTACCGAAAGCTGGTTTCTATGTCTGGTGCCGCGTTCCCGAAGGTTATACATCTGTAAAATTTGCGACCGAGTTACTGGATAAAGTGAGCTTAGCAGTCACACCAGGAACTGGCTATGGTGCTTTTGGTGAGGGATATGTCCGTTTTTCCCTCACTCTACCTGATGAGCGCTTGGAGAAAGGAATAGAGAGGTTACTTAACTTCGGGGCGATGGGTAAAAGCTAATTTGACATAATATTATTGCAGTAAAATGGTTAGAAAAGCATTACTTGGAACAGAGGCAGGAACGGAGAGGGCTTTCTTAGTTGGTGTTGAGGTGAAAGGCATGGAAGATGGCTGGCCGCTTAATGACTCTATGGAAGAATTGTCTCAGCTTGCTATTACAGCTGGTGCTGAAGTGCTTGGCAGGATGACCCAGAAGCTGGAAATAGCTTCGCCCAGCTATTATTTGGGAAAAGGCAAGCTGCAGGACCTCATCTCCTTAAAGGATCGGTATCCATATACTGTGGTCATATTTAATGATGAGCTATCGCCTCGTCAGCAACGGAATCTCGAGGAGGCACTTAAGGTCAAGGTTATTGACCGTACAGCATTAATACTAGACATCTTTGCCAAAAGGGCTCACACGCGTGAAGGACAGCTACAGGTGGAATTAGCCCAACACCAATATCTATTGCCTCGGCTTGCAGGTCAGTGGAGTCATTTGGAGCGGCTTGGCGGTGGGATTGGCACACGAGGGCCTGGCGAGTCGCAGCTAGAAACCGACCGCCGTCTTATTCGACGTCGCATTCACAGATTGAAACAGCAACTTGAAGGTGTAAGACGACATAGAGAACTGTATCGACAGAACAGAAAGAGGAACCGGATTCCTGTGGTCGCTCTAGTCGGTTACACGAACGCCGGCAAGAGCACACTACTTAATACACTCAGCCAGACGAGTGTACTAGCTGAGAATAAATTATTCTCAACCTTAGACCCGGTGACTAGGCGCCTAACTTCTTCAGATGGGTTTTCATTTCTTATTACCGACACCGTCGGCTTCATTCATAAATTGCCACCATCGATAGTCGCAGCCTTTAGGGCGACACTGGAGGAACTTACTGAAGCTGACCTAATCGTCCATGTAGTCGACATAACACACCACAATGCTGTTGAGCAGTTTAAGACTGTGGAGAGTATACTCGTCGACTTAGGGCTGGAGAACAAACCACGTCTTCTGGCGTTGAATAAAATAGACTTATTATTGCATAAGCCAGACGGCCTGCTGCAGTTACCACCAGATTTCAACCGGACAGCAGACGGAACGACTTTCCTGATTTCAGCCCTTAGAGGGTGGTACCTAGACCGGTTGCTCGAGGGGATCGCTCGGTGCCTGAGGTAGTTATTGAGTATTATAGAACTTGCGTCGCACAAGGGCACTTTTGCGACATTAAGATAAGCACGGACATGCTGAAAGATATACACACAAAATGCTCATGACTGAGCGTTTAATAGCACAGTTTCTTGAGTACTTAGAGGTCGTCCGTGGGCGTTCTCCGCTGACTATCCAGCGCTATTTGCATTACTTGAACCGGTTTGTAGAGTGGCTTAGCAACAACTTTCCGAAAAAAGAAATTACGGACGTAGATTCTGAAATGGTGTTGAAGTACCGTTTATATCTGGCGCGGTTACACGACATTAAGGGCAGGCCGCTTAAGCGCTCTACACAAGTTCACCATCTTGTTGCCTTGCGAGCCTTTTTGCGCTACCTTTCCGTGCATAAAGATTTACAGGTTTTGTCACCGGACAAGATAGAGTTACCAAAGCAAAGTCCCCGCTCTGTGTCATTTCTTAATCGGGACCAGGTAGAGAAGCTACTCGATAGCCCTGAAATATCCAGCAAGGTTGGGCTGAGAGACAAAGCAATTCTGGAGACTTTGTTCAGTACCGGGCTACGAGTTTCAGAGCTCGTTCAGCTTAATCGTGACCAGATAGACCTGGAGCGAAAGGAGTTCAGTGTTAGGGGTAAAGGAGACAAGGTCAGGGTCGTTTTTCTATCGGATACGGCAGCGGAGTGGCTACAGCGGTACCTGCAGACACGCAAGGACGATTTTAAGCCCTTGTTTATCAGATACAGCGGTAGCAAGGAATTCAAGCTGAAAGGTGAAAAAATGCGCCTAACCACCCGTTCTGTCCAGAGGATTGTTGAAAAATACGCTCGTCTTGCTGGTCTTCCGATTGAAGTTACTCCACACACCATCAGACATTCGTTCGCTACTGACTTGTTGGTTGGCGGCGCCGACCTCCGCTCTGTTCAAGAGATGCTCGGACATGAAAGTATTCGGACAACCCAGGTGTATACCCATGTAACCAACAAGCACTTGAAGGAAGTGCACCAGGCTTTTCACAGCCGCTATAAGCAATAGCAATCGAATATTATGTCAAGTATATTGTGGGGCCGCGGTTCTTTTTGGTACTGTGTTACGAGCACCGTAGTTTGAGCCTTGGGGCTACTTCTGCCAGGAAGATACCCGTCACTTCGGGGTCGAATTGACGTCCGCTTCCTTTCTCTAATTCAATACATGCCTGCGAGTGGGTCATTGCTTTTCGATACGGGCGATCTGAGGTCATTGCGTCGTAAGCATCAGCAGCAGCAAGGATCCTAGCACCTCGAGGGATACTGTCGCCTAGTAGTCCATCCGGGTATCCGGCACCGTCATAGCGCTCGTGATGGTGCCGGATCACCTTGAGTATTTCTTCCTCTGTTATGACCGAGCGTAAAATTCTTTCGCCTATTTCACAATGGGTTTTCACTATTTCGAATTCATCTTTCTCCAGCTTGCCAGGTTTGTTTAGTATCGATTCTGGAACACCGATTTTACCGATGTCGTGTAAAATACCGGCGAGTTTTATTTTCTCCAATTGTCCCTCATCCCAATGCATTGCCTTAGCGATATCGGTTGCTACATCTGTTACCCTTTGTGAGTGACCGCTTGTGTATACATCTTTGGCTTCCAAGGCGTGAACTAGCGACTTGACTGAGTTAATAAACGATTCGCGTATTACTTTTGCCTGCTCGGCAACTCTCTGCTCCAGATAAAGCTGATACCTCTTGTTTTCGAGTATCAAACTTCTTTTCTCTAATACTCTATCCACGTTTAGCAACAGGATATCAAAGTCTACGGGCTTGAGGATGAAGTCGGATGCCCCTTCCCTCATGGAGCCGATAGCTGTATCTATATCAGCTACCACAGTCACCATGATGACTGCAATGTCGGGATATTGGCTTTTTATTTCTGTCAGTGTTGCAAGTCCGCTCTTTTCAGGCATTCTAATATCCAAAAGCACCAGGTCGAAGTTGTGTTTTTTGATTTTGCTCAGAGCTTCACTGCCTCCAGCAGCGGTTGCACATGTAAATCCATGCTCTCGTAGCTTGCGACTAATCATCTCTCGGACCGTGGGTTCATCGTCTACTACCAACACCTTTGCCTTCTGATTACCTTGTAGATGGTTTGCTAAGGCAGCAATGGTGAAATCTTCAAAAACTTCGCCTCGAGTTTTTTCCAAGGTGGCTGAGAAGTTGTTGCTCCCTGCTTTCATATTATCCCACCCCAGCTTGCTTATTATTCTTGCTTTTATTTATTATCGCATTTCACATATGATTACGGCAAACTTACCGTGCGATTTTACAGATTCAGATTAAGTTACCATGACTAAATCCTCATGCCAATTAGTACTAAAGTTACGGACACTCAGAGGTTGCCATTGTTAATATTATGTCAACTTCCACCAAGTGGAACTGCCATTCAAAATCCTGTACAATCTGTAATAGTAGAGGAGCTTACTTTCTTTTGTGATGCTTGGTGAAAGCAATGTCTGCTTATGAGGTTATCGTCATTGGTGGTGGACCAGCCGGGTTGACAGCTAGCATGTATGCTTGTCGTGCCGGGCTTAGAGCCTTATTGCTGGAGCGTGCTTTGTTTGGCGGGCAAATAGTAAATGCCCGTAGAGTCGATAACTATCCCGGTTTTCCTGACGGCATCTCCGGGATTGAATTAGCTAATCTGATGCACCAACAAGCGGTGAAGTACGGATTGGAGACTGCGAATGTTGAAGTTACAGGTATTAAACAGGCTGGCGCTCGTTATATTGTCATCACAAGTGCAGGCGATCTAGAAACTCGAGCTGTAATCATTGCTGCCGGGTCGGAGTACCGGCGGCTCAATGTCCCTGGAGAAGATAGATTGATGGGTCGTGGTGTATCCTATTGTGCTACCTGTGATGGTTTCCTTTTTCGTGGTCTCGATGTAGCTGTTGTCGGCGGAGGGGATACTGCGTTGACTGATGCGATTGAACTCAGTGAGCATGCCAGTAATGTCTATGTGATACATCGGAGAGATCAGCTTCGGGCGGCAGAAGTGCTCCAGAAGCAAGCTTTCCTTAAAAAAGGACTAAAATTTATCTGGGACACCGTGGTCGAGGAGATCATTGGCGAAGAGAAAGTAAGTGGACTGAAGTTACGCAATGTAAAAACTGGAAAAACTTCAGTGCTTGAGGTGTCCGGTGTGTTTGTGGCCATAGGGCTGGAGCCGAACAGCCGTAGCTTTGCTGACATAGTGAGTTTAGATGAAACAGGGCACATCATCACTGATGGGCTGATGGCAACGCGAACACCGGGTATTTTTGCTGCTGGCGATATCAGAACCAACTCGCCGCGCCAGGTATCCAGCGCTGTTGGCGACGGTGCTACTGCTGCCCTCTCTGTAGTCCGCTACTTGCAAGGGAGATAACACAAATTCAATTGTATCCATCTTTTTCACAAAAATTGGCAGAAACCTCGCTTGTGCTTGCGTAACTACAGGTAACTCCAAGACATCCTGTTTGACAAGCAGCGGACTGGCATTCTAGCATGCTTTGCGTCTCCGAATTCACCGGAACAGTTTTCTTACGGTAACAGAAGTCTGTTTGGAGCTTGTGTATCAGCATCAAGTTTATTCCCCCCACTTGACAGGGTGACTACAATCAGCTAGCATAATATATGCAATATTATGCATTTACGCATATAAATTGGGACCCTATACATGCAGGTATCGCGGATACTTTCAGCACTCTACATAGCAAGACAAGATTTCAAGTGCCGAGTTTTTGCTCAAAACAAATTGTAAAGATAGGAGGACTTCTATGCCAGAAGAGAAACACTGGGAAGAAGGAATGAAGACGCACGAGAACATCATATTTTCATGCTTCGGCGGGCTATCAAATACGGGGATAACCAGTGCACTGGCTTGTCTCGAGGTGGTCAAAGAACTAGGACTGGAGAAGGTAGCGATTGGCTGCTTGGGGGCGTTACCGCTCGGAGTGAAGCCGGTGATAGGCAAGACAAAAGCGGCGCGAAAAATAGTTACGGTGGATGGCTGTCAATTTGAGTGTGCCCGGAAGACAGTTGAACAATCTGGGTTCACACCAACTAGAAGTATTGTTTTGGTTAGGGACATTGGCATGAAGAAAAAAGCTCTTCATGAGGACATCGGCGAAGGTATTAAGGGGGTTATGGAGTATGTCTCCGATGATGAAGTCAGGAGGGCAAAAGAGCTCATTGTGAAGGCTATACTTGAGTAATGAAATGTCGCCCGAAATAAAGAGGTTGAAAAGCGGTTTAAGTAAGCGAACAGCGAAGCGATGTTGCTTAAATCATATAAGCTGAAAATTGAGTTTCCACCATGCGATTTCTCAGCGCAGACGGTTAATGCCATTGCTGAGCTTTCTGATAATATCAGTGAGGTATTGCCCTACCTTAATACAGTTATCGAGGGCTGCACGTACTTTCCAGATGCCGGCATTTTACGTTTTACGAAAGACGGTAAAGTCATTAATCTCTACTCTGATAGAATTGCTGTTGCCAAGCTGAAAGACAGACAAGAGGCCGAACAAGTCATTGAATCGCTGAAAGAATTTATCAATGATACGTACAGGAGAAGGAGCGAAATCAAGCCCAGTTATGAAGGTGCCACTGAACTTAAGGTGCGAGATATCTATAACCTTCTACCGGGGACCGACTGCAAACAATGTGGGTTGCCAACTTGCTTTGCCTTTGCCGCCAAGCTCATAAAGAAACAAATTGATATTGAAAAATGCCTCCCTATTCACACGGATCAATATACTGTGCAAAAAGCGAGACTTTTAGAGCTGCTTGGAAAACACGGCTACATATCATAAAGTCGAAAAAAACAGAAAGCATAGAGTAAAGGGGTGGTATAAAAAATGAGCGCTGCAGTACTGGCTATACTTTTTGTTGTCGGGATACTGGCTGGTGGTATCGGTGGACTTCTGGGCATCGGTGGTTGTGTGCTCATGATGCCTGTCATACGCTTTGGTTTTAACTTCTCTCCGGCTTTAGCAGTGGGGACAACTTTAACTGCTGTGGTCTTCACTGCTGCATCAGGTGCAATCCAGCACTGGAGATTGGGCAATGTTGACTGGCAGGCAATAAAGTGGATAGCACCTGCTGGGGTTGTGGGTGTCATAGTTGGTTCAGTTGTGTTCTATTACATATCAAAATACGGCAAGGTCATTGATCTCGTCGTCGGTCTTGCTTTCATCTTGCCAGCAATCAGGATGCTATATGAGGGCTTTTTTCAGAGGAAGATGCCCGAGGTTCCCGGCGACAGAATTATGGCTGCTAACACTACTAAAGCGGGTATAGGGGCGGGGGTAGGTTTCCTCACCGGTATCATCGGACTCGGGGGTGGCTACGCCTTGGTTCCCAGCTTTATCTATATTGCACGCTCGCCGTTACGCATTGCCATAGGCTCATCTATGGCTGCTTTCGTTTGGTTTGCTTTAGTAGGTGCTGGCATCAAAATTTACCAGGGATTTACTGACATTCTCAGCGCTGTTGTTCTGGGAATTGGAGCGGCTGGCGGTGCTATTATCGGAGCCAGGCTGGTAGCCCGCTTCAAACCGGCTACACTGAAAGCGGCTTTCGGCATCATCTTTACCTATGTAGCCCTGAAATACATCCTGCTTTTCTTTGGTATTCAAATATAGGCGATCTGTAACTAGCGGAGAATTATACTTAGTGGTGAACGCTATAAATGCCTATGCCAGGTTTGTCAGGGACAACTATACCTACATAATTATAGCTACCCTAGTTGTTGCCTTACTAGTGGGGCTCTTTACTGCCAGCCCCGGGCAGTTTATCCGGCACTTCAACACGCCGCTCATCGTAATTCTGATAGCAGCCATGAGCTTTACCATCACCTTTAGCAACCTGGGAGTGGCAGCTAGGAATTGGAAGGGGACTCTCCTTGGACTGGCGTTGAACTTCCTTTTTGCTCCTTTCCTATGCTGGCTGCTGGCTTTAATATTCCTTTCCGGTCATGCTGACTTAGCCACCGGACTCATCCTAATCGGAGTCGTCCCCTGTGCTGGCATGGCTATGATGTGGACTGGTCTCCTTAAAGGAGATGTTCCTCTGGTCATTGTTATCGAGGCGATTACTATGCTGCTGGCACCCTTTGTAATTCCTCCCCTTATGTCCCTGTTTGCCGGAAGGTTTGTTACTATTGATATCCTGGGGATGCTCACCAATCTCGTATATACTGTGCTCTTCCCAGTGCTGGGTGCTATCGCGTTAAGAGAACTCTTGGATAGGTGGGTTAACATTCAGAACTACCTGCCGCTAATGCCCGCTATATCTGCTACTATGGCTGTCTTTCTCATGTTCATGGCGATAAACACAGCCATGCCATCCATTATGAAAAACAGTGCCTTGATAGCACCTGTAATCATGTCTACCGTTCTGATTTTCCCTATCTTGTTCATAATCGCCTATTTGGCAAGTGTTAAGCTCTTCCCCAGAGGCATAAATATAGCTATTACCTATTCCTCGGGGATGAAGAACCTTCCCCTTGCCATCGGCATAGCTGCAATGAGCTTCAAGGGGCTGGCAAGTTTGCCCATAGCTGTTGGTTTTGCCCTCCAGATGCTGACAGCAGTTAGCTTCTACCAGCTTTTTCGACATGGACTGGGCGGGAAAGGGAAATAGTAGCGTGCTATTGGCATAAATTGCGGCAGACCTTCCCTTCATTATACGCAATAGGTTTTATGTAGGTTTATTTGTATTTAAAATATTTGACCTATTTGGCTTTATCGGCACTGGTGATTTGAATTTGGTATGATAATCCGTCCTTCTTCTGGAGAATAATCGCTATATTGTTTTTAGTGTCAATGTAGGTATCTTTCTTCCCAATATCAAATGTAGCGTCGTTTAGATAAGGAACGCTGGGATTAGCGTCCATTATCTTTACGGGAGCTTCCCCATGATGACATTCAAGAATTGAGTCATCTGCATAAAGTACCAAGATGCCCGTTGTGGGAATATTTTGATCTAAACCCGTCTTCTGACGATTTTCAACAAGGTAATAGGTCTTATCTGTAATAGGAATCTTCACCACCAAGGTCGCTGCATTCTGGTCCGTCAGTGGGTCAAGTTTGACTGTAGCTGTCTGGCCTGCTGGAACAAGCGCTATTTTCGACTCATCAATCCAGTTCAGACGCAACTTTGTCCAAGAAGATAACCCGGTTGGCTGCTGCAATTCATACTTATATGGTGCGTGAGATGATAAAGGATCCCAGAAACCCATATTAATAAAAGCATTGGCAAATTCGGGCATATGAGGATACTTTGCCTGAAGTTCATGATCATATAGACACGGGGTCAGGCGCTGTTTACCGATTCTGCCACCCAGCATATGCAGGGTATCATGAACATATGTGCCCAGGTGGGCATTTTCTCCAAATATGGCAGCATTATATACAGTCTCACCGCTCTTGTTGCTAACAGAATCAACTTCGAATCCAAGCATCCCAGGAATAGGGCACAGACCTACCATACCATACTCCACCTGTGTCGCCCCCAGTGCAAGAATTACATAGTCGTAATCATTGAAATTAACCTCACTATCTACAGCGTTTATTGCATCAGTCACTATTGCTGTGATTTTTGTTGGATCAACATCAAGATTTTTTGGTGATATTTTATAGTACGACACTGGTTCTGGCAGCACGACAGCCTTGCTGACATCAACCTGGAGCGCCAATTTCCCATATGACGCAGCTTTAAAATAAGGACCGAGGAATCCAGTAATCCGATTAATCAGCATTGTTTCAGGATACTTGCGATTTACATCAGGAAAATTCGTCAGCACGACAATACATTTTTGTTCACCCTTTGCCTTTGTAGTGTGGAAGCCAAGCTTGTCACCTACTGTCGTAGCTGGAGTTGTGCTGGTAGCAGCTGGCGCAGCCTTTCTACCACAGGCGCTAAGAGATAGTACGCTGAGTACCGCACAGACTATGAGAACAGGCAATACTTTTTTGTAAAAGCGCATAATACACCCCCTTAAAATTAAGCCCAATAAGACATTTTACTAATGTAGACAATAGTACTATGCTGCTTTGCTCGTGTCAATGAAGATGGATTACAGGCCTAAAAAGACACGAATACGTGTAACTTAAATTGCTGTAGTTGTTGGTAATAACACCCTCATTCTCACGAGTGACAAATCCGCAAACAAGTTCGGGAGCTGTCTCTAATGGTTGTTGTTTTTGCTTTAATGGTGG
>DAOUAI010000002.1:0-7906 GCA_034433775.1 Dehalococcoidia bacterium | reverse complement strand
ATTGCCGGCTATCATGACATTGGCTTTGACCCGCGTGCCCTTATCAGGACCGCCATCCACAAAGGCGTCCACACCGTCGAGGACGATTAAATCGGGCGTGTAGGCGGTGTTAATTTCAGCGATCATCTTTCTCATATGCGGAGAACTGTGTAGTTCCTCCATATACGGGTAACCCTTACCAGCCACCATCCCCACCGCATTCTTCAGCGACATGGTGAAATGCCCGCCATAAGCATGTGTCTTTAGACAACAGGTCTGCACAATCGATTCCGCCTCCAGATAGACTCTGGGGAAGAGGAAGCCGTCCTTCCAGTGACTGTCCTTAGGGCGAAAGTGCACCCAGCCGCTTTCGTCCATTTCCTCTAGGTTGAGGATGTCAAAGCCAAGTTCTCTAGCCAGCTCGAAGACGCCCTTCTTTTTCATCACCTCGCGAGTGGGCTCAAAGGGTCCGCAGCGCTCTGCCAGAGTAATCTTTGTAGCTCCCATTTCTTTGAGAGTAACCACCAAGGTGCGTAGCGTGTCATTATGCGTGGAGCCGGGTGCCGGATCAGCAGTGTTGAAGTTTGGCTTGAGCACCACAGACTTTCCCCTCACCAGGTTATACTGGAGAAGTGAGATAGCCTTCTTAACCCCCTCGGAGCGGTCTTCAGTATATACCAAGCTTACTTTCGTCATCGATCCCTCAGGAACCCATTCGTCTACCTGCACTCATTACACTACCCACCACATTATAGCTTACAGCCATAACAGGCACCAAATCTGACCTCAACACCTTGACAGGTAGATACCTCGTATGGCAAAGTAGTGGCGGACAAATAGGGATAAGAGGTCTCCATAAGCAAGGTAGCTGTGGTCACCGATAGCACCTGCTGTTTGCCGCCTGAGGTCGTGAAGGAATATGACATCCACGTGGTGCCACTCTATATATTGTACCAGGGCAACAGTTACCGCGATGGCGTCGATATCACCGCTCAGGAGGTCTACAAAATCATGCGCCGCAAGCAGGACCTGCCCACCACAGCGACGGCAGCAGTAGGCGATTTCCTGGAGGTCTTCCGAAAATTAGCGGATAGGGCAGAAAATATACTCTGCATCACATTGACCAGCATACTGAGCAAGACCTATGAGGCGGCAACGGCGGCAAAAAACATGGCTAAAGAGGAGTTCCCCCATACTGTCATCGAGGTATTCGACAGCCGCGCTGTCGGTGGTGCCCTGGGGTTTATCGTCCAGGAAACAGCTAAGGTGGCAAAAGCCGGTGGGACGCTTTCAGCAGCGGTCGAGACTGCTCGCAAGATAATGGGCAAGGTGAGGCTTCTTGCCATGCTGGACACCCTTTATTATCTTGCCCGTCTGGGGCGGATCGGACGGGCAGCGGCATGGGCTGGCTCAATACTGGATATGAAACCCATTTTGCAGCACTCTCCAGCCCACGATGAGGCAATGCCAGTAGCCCGTCCCAGGACAAAGAAAAAGGGCATCGAATTCCTGCTACAATTGCTGCGGAAGAGTGCGAGCAATCTTAAGTTACATATCAATATCCACCACGCCGACGATCTTGAGGAGGCCCAGAGGCTGGCAGAAAGGGTAAAAGCGGAGTTCAATTGCGCTGAGGTCTACATCACCGAGTTCACCCCGCTGATGGGCGTTCACACCGGTCCCGGTCTGCTCGGTTTTTCTTTCTACGCCGATTAGAGTAGAATAGCCCCAAATAAACCATCAAGGGGGTATGACCATGGGGCTAATCACGCCTGAGCAATATAAAGAAAGTCTTAAAGATGGCAGGGTTGTTTATTACGAAGGAGAAAAGGTTGCCGATGTGACCACGCATCCAGCTTTGAAGGTATGTGTAGAGTCTGCAGCGCTCGATTACGAGATAGCGGAGATGCCGGAATACCGTGACTTGGCTGTGGCCCATCATCCTAAGACAGGTGAACCGATAAGCCGCTATTATTACACCCCGCAGAATGCAGAGGACTTACTGAAACGCCATGAGCTAATGGTCACAGCTACCCGATTGGGCAGAGGGGTAATACCCTTCATCCACGATATCGGCGCCGACGCCCTGAACGCAGTCAACGTCACCGCCAACATGATGGGTAAGAGTGAGTATATTGAACGTGCCGAAGAGTTTCGGTACTACTTGCAGAAGAATGACCTCAGCGTCGCCTGTGCCATGACCGACGTGAAGGGTGACAGGATGCTAAGACCGTCCTCGCCTCAGCAAGCCCATCCAGACTATTATGTTAGGATGGTGGATAGAGATAGCAAGGGCATCGTGGTCAGAGGTGCAAAGGCGCACATTACCGCAGCAGCCTACTGCAAAGAACTGTTTGTTATCCCCTGTCGCAATATGACTGAGGATGACAAGGACTATGCCGTGGCTTTCGCTATCCCCGCCAATACCAAGGGGATTGTCCAGATATGCCACCCTATAGCTTGGCGGCAGAGTCCGCTGGACTTTCCGGTCGATTTGCCTATCAGGAACCACACCGATTCCCTCATCATCTTCGATGACGTCTTCGTCCCTTGGGAAAGGGTGTTCCTGTGTGGCGAATGGCAGTACGCTATGCCACTGGTATACAACTTTGCTTACCTTCATCGTCACACTGCTGCCAGCTACAGAATACCTATGTCCGAGGCGATGGTCGGCGTAGCACAGGCGATAGCCGAATATAATGGCATCGACAGGGTGCCACATGTCAGGGAGAAAATAACCAATCTGGTCATCTATGTGGACATGCTAAAATCGCTGGCGCGTGCTTCCTGCATAGACTATGTCACACACGGCGGCATCCCGATACCCAATCCAGTAATCACCAACATCGCCAAGTATCACTTCGCAGAAAACCTGCATGCCTGCATAAAAGCCATACAAGATATTGCCGGTGGTCTGTTGATAACCGCACCTACATACAAAGACTTTCAGAACCCCGAGACGAGGGGATATATAGAGAAATACCTCGGTGGTAAGGCCGGTGCCACTGCAGAGAAACGCCTGAGGATGTTGCAGCTTATCCGCAGGTTGGCAGGCTTTGAGACAGAGGTGCTAGCAGTGCACGCTGAGGGCTCTCTTCAGGCACAACGCATGACCATATATGCCGAGTCCTACCCACAGGTTCAGGAGTATAAAAAGTGGGCAGAAGTGGCTGCGGGTATTAAAGACTAGCCGCTGAAAACCTTGTTTTAGCCCCGTACCTTGCCTCTGGCGAGTGAGGCGAAGATGCCAAGGAAGCAGAGGACAGCAAAGATGATAAAGGCAGTATTCAGGCTGGCAAGGAAGGGAGTAAAGTATTCAGGTGTTATCTGCACCCTGCCCAGATATATAGCGAAGACCAGCATTACAATGCCCAGGCTAAAAGTCATACCTACCTGGCGCACCGTCGCCAGCACAGCCGAAGCCACCCCATAAGACCTCCGCTCCACCGAGCCCATCACAGCATTGGTATTGGGGGAGGCGAACAGAGCGAAGCCGAAGCCGATCACCGCGAGGCTGGCTACAATGAATAGCAGGCTGGCTTGCTGGTTCAGAAAAATGAACGGCACCAGCCCGATGGCAGAAAGAGCCATGCCAATCGAGGCAACGATCCGTGGTTCCACCCTGTCAGAAAGCCTGCCCGCCAGCGGCGAGAAGACCGCCTGGACTAACGGTGAGGTGACCAAAATTATTCCCGCAGTTTGCGGACTGAACCCTTTGCTGTACTGGAGATAAAGGCTGATAAGAAAGCCCACGGCAAAGGTAGCGCTGTAGTTTATCAATGCTGCCAGGCTGGACATGGCAAACACCGTATTATGTCGGAACAGCGCAATATTGAGCACTGGACTGTGCACTCTCGTCTCCCACCACACGAAGGCAACGGCGCCCACCACCCCGAACAAAATGAGTCCCGCCCCCGATAACTGAGGCAAGCGAGTAAAGCCATACATCACAGCGACCAGCGAAAGACCATAGACCGCCGAGCCGACGATGTCCAGTTTCTCACCTTTAGCTTCAGCCCACTCACCCTGCAACTTCCACAGAATAAAAGCCAGTACTATCAGTCCCAGCGGCACATTTACCCAGAAGATGCTCCTCCACCCCAGATGCTCGGTGAGCAGTCCTCCGACGAAAGGACCGACCGATAGCCCGGTATACACAGCGGCAGCATTTATCCCCAGCACCCTCCCCCTCTGCTCAGGAGGAAATACCGAGGTCAGGATAGCCACAGCAGTGGAAAAGAGCATGGCGCCACCTATCCCCTGGAGCACGCGAAAGCCGATGAGCATGGTCGCCGAATTTGCTAGCGCAGTCAACGCCGAGCTAACGGTAAAGGTGAGCACGCCATAAGTGAACACCCGCTTTCTGCCATGGATATCGGCCAGCCTGCCGATAGGGACAAGGGTCATCGAGGAGGCAAGGAGATAGGATGTAGCCACCCAGCCAAGAAGAACAGCATCCATTTTGAGCTCCTGACCGATCGACGGCAGGGCTACATTGATAGAAGAGCCCATGAAGGGCGTCAGGAACGATGCCAGAGTGGTCGCCAGTAAAGCTACCAGCCTGCTCTGTGACCTTTGGGAGTTTACTTCAATCCGCCTGTCAGACATAAACTTGGTGCATTTTACCATTTTAATGCAAAGGGCTAAAAATCGAAGTGGTGACAAAAGGCAGCCTGTGGTGTATGCTATAATCGAACATCTCTGAAAGGCATGCTTCTATGAGGCGTTCGACCGATGCTTATCTCGACATCGAGACCACAGGGCTGTCCCCGTTTTACGACTACATAACCGTTATCGGCATCCTGCGTTGCAACGGTAAGGGTACTGAGCTGGTGCAACTGGTGGGCGATGCCGTGACCAGGGGCAACCTCGTCACCGCGCTCGGCGGCGTGAAGACCATCTATACCTACAATGGGA
This sequence comes from Dehalococcoidia bacterium, assembly GCA_034433775.1. GTDB lineage: Bacteria > Chloroflexota > Dehalococcoidia > GIF9 > UBA5629 > CALJTV01. Next base: position 3,010 of record DAOUAI010000002.1, on the reverse strand, counting down.
GCAGGTTCGATTTGCCCTTTATCAGTATTTCCCTGGGTATTAATCTGTCGACCCAATACCAACATCACGATTTAATGTATGACTGCTGGGCTTGCAACCTTTATGGCGGACTTAAAGCGGTGGAAAAACAACTGGGCATCCCTCGCCAGCTAGAAGGGATGAGCGGCTACGATGCAGTGCGCCTGTGGTGGAGCTATCTCAGAGGCGGCAATGAGGGTGCTCTAAAGTTGCTACTGGAATATAACCGCGAAGATGTGATGAATTTGAGGGTGCTGCGGGAGAGGTTATATAAATGGCGGTGATATCTTTCCTTTATTTCTTGCTGGCAAGAATCGACTCTCCCGTCAAGGGAGAAGAAACCAGACCTCTCTCCCCTCTGCGAGAGAGTTAGACTGAGGGCAAGCGTCACCAATTTACTGGACAAGTACAAGAACTTTCCTTAAGGCGGCTTGCTGATATATAATCTGTGTCGCACTTTCTTATCGAGCGCGCGGAGTAATCCCTGTGACCACTGGACCTCAGACCAAGGGTTTCTACGGCTGGTGGATGCTGTTCTTCCTCTGGGTGGTCTATACCGTACCCATAGGTTTTGCCTTCTATAGCGGCACCGTTCTCTTCCCTTACATGACAGCTGAGACGGGATGGGCGAGGGGTGAGGTCATGGTCGGCGCCACCGGCGTGATGATGCTGTTCGGGCTTTCCAGTCCATTGGTCGCCTGGATGGTGGGACGCATAGGTGCCAGGGTGACGCTGGCTATCGGTGGCGGCATCGTTACCGTAGTCAGTCTAATTATGGGCTTTGTGGGACATATCTATCCACTGTTCGTGCTGCTTTCTTTTCTTAACGGGCTGGGAATTGCCCTGGCATCGACCATCCCGGTGCAAACGGTGGTCATCTCGTGGTTCTACGCCCGCAGGGCGCTGGCTCTGGGGCTGGTGCTGGGCGGAGGGGCTATCGGCGGTTTTCTGGCACCGCAGGCGGTGAGCATGATGGTGGAGGCAAATGGCGGCAACTGGCATTTGGGCTGGTTCATCATCAGCCTGGCATCGCTTATCGGGATCATCGTATCACTGACAGCAGTACGCAATAGACCTGAGGACATCGGGCAATTCCCCGATGGCGCGCTCTCACAAGAAGCCAGCATCGCTGCCTCGAGGCGACCAATGCGCACCTACCGCACCCCGGTGGAATGGAAGTTCTCCGATGCTATAAGGACACGAGCCCTGTGGCTGCTGGTAATTGCCGGGGTACTGGGCTTCTGGGTCTGGGACCTGGTGTACAGTCAGGCACCATACCACCTGAGGGACAGGGGCTTCGACCCCGAGACGGTAGCCTTTTTGTATAGCCTGGCTATCGGGCTGAGCATAGTGGGTCGGTTCGCCGTGGCAGCTCTGGGGGATATCATCGAGCCCCGCTATCTGCTAGCTTTCGGCACACTGTGCCTTATCATCGGTGGTGTCCTGTTCTGGTTCGCCTCACCACAGTCTGAGTGGATAGCCCACCTTTATCCACTCCTTGTCGGCTTCGGTATGGGCATGTCCATGGTGTCAACGCCAGCAATTATCAGCAACTACTGGGGGCAGACCGCCTTTGCCCCCATAAACGGACTTATCTCGCCAATCTCAGTAATCGCCCATGCTATATTGCCGCCGATAGCCGGGTTTGTATATGATGCTCGAGGCACGTACTTCCCGGTCCTAGTGGTTGCCTTAGCGGGTGCTGTCCTGAGCATTGTGGCGATACTTTTCTGCACACCACCGAAGCCGAAAGACGCTGTATCAAACAAATAGGGAGCCGAATAATGAAAGTTTTAGCGTTTAACTGCAGTCCGCGGATGGAGAAGAGCAATACCTCTCTCATCTTGGACCCCTTCCTCGATGGAGCTAAGGAGGCAGGCGCTGAAGTGGAGCTTATCTATTTACGAAAGCTGAAGATCAAGCCATGTCTGGGGTGCTTTAGCTGCTGGCTGAAAACTCCCGGCGTATGTGTGCAGAAAGACGACGTGGCTATGGTGATGTCCAAGCTAGGAGAGTCCGACATCTGGGTATTTGCCACACCTCTCTACGTCGATGGCATGACCGGATATTTAAAGATGCTTCTCGACCGGCTGATACCCGGGGCGCGTCCGCTCATCGAAATCAGAGATGGGCACTGCCGCCATCCACTGCGTGGCAATATGAAGAAGGACGGCAAAGTAGTACTCATCTCCAACTGCGGCTTCTGGGAGCTCGATAACTTCGACCCGCTGCTCGTGCATATAAAGGCGATATGCAAGAATATAGGCAGAGAGTTTGCCGGAGCGTTATTGCGCCCTCACGGTGAGGCGATAAAGCCGATGCTTAAGATGGGCATCAAGCTCGACGATGTCTTTGAAGCCGCTAAGGAGGCGGGAAGGCAGATAGTGCACAAGGGCAAGATATCCCCGGAGGTGCTAAGCGTGGTAAGCCGCGAGCTTCTGCCACGGGACATGTACATCAAGTTTGCCAACGAGGGCTTTCGGGCGTTATCAGTAGAGGCGCTATAAAGGCTACCTACAAGCCCTGCTCTTTGTACTGCCGCGCCAGCTGAGCATAAGCGCCGGCACCGGCTTTGAGCATTGCCAGCCGTTCCGGTGGTACTTGACCTCTTACTTTTGCCGGGTTGCCCATCACCAGCGACTCATCTGGTATTCTGGTCTCCGGCGGCACAAGTGCACCGGCGCCGATGATGCAGTAGTCCCCGATCTCGGCACCATCGAGCAAGGTGGCATTATTTCCCACCAGCACATTGTTTCCCACCTTGCGGCAGTGGACTACAGCGCCGTGACCGATGATGCAGTTATCGCCGATGACCAGGTCGCCACCGCTATGCACCACAGCACCATCTTCAATAGCAGTGTTCTTTCCTATGATTATTTTACCGAAATCTCCCCTGACAATTGCCCCGGGCCAGATGCTGGCATTATCAAGCACCTCCACATCGCCGACCACATAGGCAGCCTCGCTGATGAACGCCGAAGGTGCTATTTTA
>DAOUAI010000001.1:0-17695 GCA_034433775.1 Dehalococcoidia bacterium | reverse complement strand
TTTATATACGAACTGCTTGATACTTATCCTGCCAGGATCGGGATGACCAAAATCTCACAGCCGCTTGTTCTTACATACAAGGGTCCCAAGCCTGAAGACTGGGGGGTATCCGGCTTTGTGTTTATCGCTGAGAGTCATATCAGTATTCATACCTTTGCCGAGCGATCCTATGTAAATATAGATGTTTTCTCTTGCAAGGATTTTGACGCTGATTCAGCTATAGAATTTTTCCGTAAGCAGTTTAAGTTGATCAAATTCTCTACGCGTGTGCTTAATAGGGAGTGGGATAGGGCAGAGCTTTCAGCAGTTGGCGACGTATCCCGTCCACATTCGGATAGCCGATGAGCATCATGCAGGGCTTCCCCTCACTACCATTAAACTTTGCTGGTTTGTTATCTCCTTACAGTGATCTGGAGCAAGCGAGGGTGGTAGTTGTGCCTGTGCCTTATGACAGTACCTCTGAGTGGCATGGTGGCTCGCGTGATGGGCCCAAAGCGATCATCGAGGCGTCCCGGTATCTGGAACTGTATGATATAGAATTAGATAGCGAAATATACAAAGTAGGAATTCATACTCTTAATGAGATAGAGCCGGTGCTGGGTAGTCCTGAAGGTATGGTGGAGAGGGTGTACCAGGTGGTGAGAATGTTGGTTGCAAACGGGAAGTTTGTGGTTATGTTGGGAGGCGAACACTCTATCAGCTTAGGGGCTGTACGCGCTTTAAAGGAGCATTTCCCCAATCTTTGTGTCTTACAGCTAGATGCACATGCTGACCTTCGTGACGAGTATCTGGGTACTAAATACGGACATGCCTGTGTGATGCGTCGCGTGTTTGAGTATTGTCCGATCGTGCAGGTTGGTGTACGGAGTTTTAGCTCGGAAGAGAAACAAGTACTAGAGCACAGTGGCATTAAGTCTTTTTACATCAGGGAACCGATGGGGGACTTAGAAACTCCTGAAAGAATAGTAGCCAGTCTGGGTCAGAACGTATATATTTCCATAGACCTTGATGTTTTTGACCCATCAATAATGCCTGCTGTGAGTACCCCTGAACCGGGTGGTATGCAATGGCACCAGGTGTTGAGCTTGCTGCAACTTGTTACCCGGCAACGGAACGTTATCGGTTTTGATTTAGTAGAACTCTGTCCGCGAGAAGGGCCGGCTCACTGTGCCTTTCTCGCTGCTAAGCTTGCTTATAAACTTATCGGTTATGCCCTGGAAAGGGCATAGATTTTCAGTCTGAGTCTCCACAGCGTGCTGGTGAGTTCGTTCAGATAGATCGGCGACGCACACAACATACAGCAGAGAGGTTCTCCCTCCCCTTTGCGAGAGGGAGTTAGTCAGAATATGTGTCACTAATCTACTGGGCGAGTACGGTTGACAGATAGTTGCTATTATGTTAGTATATAGTTGCCATCGACCTTAATGGCGGTGAGCACTTTAGTAGTTTAATAGCACGACCGCTTGGATCAGCGATGACCGAGACGGGAAATAAAGGTGGTTTGTAAAGGACCTTCTCGGCAGTGCTGAGAAGGTCTTATTTTTTGGGTGGCACAATGTTAAATGCGATAACTGATGTACCTGGTATAAAAGTCGGACATTATACCGATGAGATGGCACTGACAGGCTGTACTGTTGTGTTGTGCGAAGAAGGGGCTGTGGCCGGGGTTGATGTAAGAGGTTCGGCACCTGGCACTAGAGAGACCGATTTACTTCGCCCAACCAATTTGGTGGAGAAGGTCCAGGCGATTCTTCTCAGCGGTGGCAGTGCTTTTGGATTGGATGCAGCCGGTGGCGTGATGCGGTTTTTGGAGGAACGTGGTTACGGGCATGAGACATCGGTGGGTAAAGTGCCGATTGTACCAGCGGCTATTATCTTTGATTTGAATGTAGGAGACCCGGGAAAGAGACCACGGGCTGAGGATGGTTACCAGGCTTGTTTGGCAGCCAGCAGTGGAGAAGTGACTGAGGGATGTGTTGGTGCTGGCACCGGAGCAACGGTGGGAAAGGTTCTGGGTATACAGCGCGCTACTAAAAGTGGTTTGGGGACGGCTAGTCGAGTGCTTGCTGATGGGCTGGTCGTTGGTGCTCTTGTTGTAGTGAACGCCGTTGGCGATGTGGTTGATCCTTGGACCGGGAAACTTTTGGCTGCTCCCAGAGACGAACGGGGCAAAGGTTTTATAAGCACGGTTAAGCTTTTGACAAATGGTGGACTGGTAAAAAGCAAGATACTGGCTGAAAATACGACTCTAGGTATTGTGGCAACCAATGCTGCCTTGAGTAAGGAGCAGGTTAACAAGGTGGCCCAGATGGCACAGGATGGTGTGGCTCGTTCTATAAGGCCCAGTCATACTATGCATGATGGCGATGTTATGTTTGCTCTTTCTCTAGGAGATAAAAGAGCTGATGTCACTCTAGTTGGTGCGATTGCGGCGGAGGTGGTCGCTGAGGCTATAGTGCGCGCAGTCCAAAAGGCGAAAACAATGGGCGGTGTACCAGCAGTAGGTGATATGAGACGATGCAGAACAGCAAAGAACTGACGCTGGGTTTTATAGGCGCTGGCACTACAGGGACAGCGCTAGCTGTTAGTCTTTCACGGCGAGGCTATCGAGTGGTCGGCGTATCCAGCCGGAGTATGAGTTCTTCGGAGAGATTGGCTAGGATGGTGGACCACTGCAGGGTTTATGAAAAGGCTCAGAAGGTGGCAGATGTTGCCCAGCTTGTTTTTGTTACTACTCCTGACGATGTCATATCTAAGGTGGCCGATGAAGTCCAGTGGCATAGCGGGCAGTATGTAGTCCATTGTAGCGGTGCACATTCTACAGACATCCTTGATGCAGCGCGACGATCAGGGGCTAACACTGGTTCATTTCACCCGCTGCAGACTTTCGCTGGCATTGAGCAGGCGATAAAGAATATCCTGGGATCCATGTTCGGCATCGAGGCTGAAGAACCCTTGCAGAGTGTGCTCAGGGAAATGGCTGAGACGTTGGAGGGGGAGTGGGTGATACTAAGAGCTCAGGACAAGGTGCTTTACCACGCGGCGGCTGTTTTTGCCTGTAACTATCTGGTAACGCTGGTCAAGCTGGCTACAGATTTGTGGCAGACCTTCGGAGTGTCCCAAGCGCAAGCGACTAAAGCATTGCTACCCCTGCTGCGTGGTACATTGAACAACATTGAGAACATCGGTTTACCCAATTGTCTTACGGGACCGATTGCTCGGGGTGACCTGGGTACGATAAAAAGACATCTTGAAGCCCTGGAAAAACAGGCTCCATCCGTTTTAAGTACATATAGGGAACTTGGCTGGCAAACTGTGCCGATTGCTCTGGCTAAAGGAAGGGTCGATTTGCAAAAAGCAAAGGAGATGAAAATTCTGCTGGGAAAGACGGAGGATTAACATGAGAACAATGCTCAAGAGTAAAATCCATCGAGCAAGAGTGACCGGGTGTAATGTTGACTATGAGGGTAGTATCACCATAGACAAGATTCTGATGGAAGCTGCAGATTTACTCCCTTATGAGAGGGTAGATGTGTTGAATGTTAATAATGGCGCTAGGTTCAATACTTATGTGATTGAAGGGGAGAGGGGATCGGGGGTGATTTGCCTTAATGGTGCCGCTGCTAGGCTTGTGGCAAAGGGAGACATAGTTATTATTTTGTCCTATCACGAGGTTACTGAGGTCGAAGCTGCGACTCTTACTCCGAGGCTCGTATATGTAGATTCAGCAAATAAGATTGTTGATGTAAAGGGTGGAGTATACGAGCCAGGAAGATTTTGCGAAGTGGCAGGCGAACTGTAAATAAAAATGGAATTGACATGAAAGGAGTGTTGGGAAGATGAGAATCACTGTTAATACTATCAGGGAGATGAAGCAGAAAAAAGAGAAGATAGTCATGCTCACAGCTTATGACTATTCTACTGCCAGACTTGTCGATGAGGCTGGTGTGCCGTTGATTTTGGTCGGTGATAGTCTGGGCATGGTGTTGCTGGGCTATGAGTCGACTATCCCTGTTACTATGGACGATATGATACACCATACCAAGGCAGTGGTCAGGGGCTCCAAACAAGCTATGGTGATAGGTGACATGCCTTTCATGACCTATCACACCAGTGTGGCTGATGCCTTGCGTAACGCGGCACGCTTCATTCAGGAAGGTGGGGCTCAGGCTGTAAAGCTTGAGGGCGGGGTGACAGTAGCGGAGACAGTAAAGCGGATTGTTGAGTGCGGTATTCCTGTGATGGGGCATATTGGGTTGACTCCCCAGTCTATTCATCAGTTAGGCGGGCATAGGGCGCAAGGGAAAACACCCGAGGCGGCGACGAGGCTACTTAACGATGCCCGAGCTTTGGAGCAGGCTGGTGCTTTTGCTGTAGTCTTGGAGCTAGTGCCAGCGCAACTTGCCAAATTGATTACTCAGGAACTAAGCATTCCTACGATTGGTATTGGTGCCGGACCAGACTGCGATGGGCAAGTCCAGGTGATAAGTGACCTTCTAGGTCTCTACTCTGATTTTGTGCCCAAACATGCCAAACAATATGCAAGACTAGCTGGTGAGATCAAGGCTGCTATCGCCAGCTACATCTCTGAGGTCAAGTCCGGGGCCTTTCCTACTATGGAACATTGTCCAGCGATGGACGAGCGGTTGCTAGAAGGTCTGGTGCGCTCTTAGCTGCTATGCAGATAGCCAGGACTATTGCCGAGATGAAGGCTTTGCGAGGGCAGAGCCGAGGTGCGGTGGGCTTTGTGCCGACCATGGGCTATCTTCACGATGGACATCTAGCTTTGGTCAGATGGGCTAGAGCTGAGAACTCTGTGGTGGTGGTCAGTATTTTTGTGAACCCTACGCAGTTCGGACCGTCAGAAGACTTTAACAGGTACCCGCGAGATATACCGCGCGACTTGGCTCTTCTAGAGAAAGAGGGGACTGATATTGTGTTTATGCCGTCTGCTGAGGAGATGTATCCAGAGGGGTTCAGTAGTTGGGTGGTTGTTGAGAAGGTAACGGAGGGACTCGAGGGACGTAGCCGCCCCGGACATTTCCGGGGTGTGGCAACGGTAGTTAATAAATTATTCAATATCGTAGAACCCACCAAGGCATATTTCGGACAGAAAGATGCTCAACAAGTAGTGGTGATAAAGAAGATGGTTGCCGACTTGAATATGAATCTGGAAATAGTGGTTGTGCCTACTGTGCGGGAGAGCGATGGGCTGGCAATGAGCAGTCGGAATGTCTATCTCAATCCTCAGGAGCGCCAAGCAGCAACTGTGCTGTTCAAAGCGCTTATGTTGGCGAAGGATTTGTGGGCGGGTGGTGAGAAGAGGGCAGATGTCCTTCGCCGGGAGATGGAATTCCTGATCAGTAGAGAGCCCCTAGCGCAAATTGACTATGTAAGCATTGCTGATCCTCGAACACTGGAGGAGCTATCTACAATAGAGGGTTCAGCTTTAGCCTCACTGGCTGTTCGGATAGGTAAGACAAGGCTTATTGACAATATATTGCTGGAGTAAATTTACTCGCGGACTAATAAGACTAAACCGAGTGTTGCCAGGAACGCTAGACATGCCCCGAAATAAAAAGGGGCAGCTGGTGTGAATGTGTGCCATAGCCATCCGGCTATAACGCTGGCTGGTAGAAGAGTAGCCCCCACCACGGTATGAAAGAGCCCGTAAGCTGTACCTCTCTTGTTTTCCGGTACAAGGTCTGCGACAAAGGCACGAGCAACGCCTTCAGCTAACCCATAATGGACACCATACAGCATAAACAGCAACCAGGCATGCCAGGAACTGCTACTAAGAGCGAAGCCTAGGTATGTTGTGCTATACGCCAGCCATCCCAAGATTATTAGCCGCTTTCTCCCCAGTCTGTCAGAAAGTATACCAGCTGGGGTAGAGATAGCTGCGTATACGATGTTGAACAAAATTAACATGAGGAGAATAGAGAATACGGAGTTCCCCAGATTTTGGGCGCGCAGGACAAGGAAAGCATCGCTGGAGTTCCCTAGAGTAAACAGGAAGATGATCGCAAGAAATATTTTGAAACGGGTGTTGGACTTGATAGAGTTGTCTTCTCCGTCTACCCTGTGGCTTGATGGCAGGTTTGTTCCCTCTACAGATACGCGGTCTTGTTTTCTGATTTCACGTATGAAAAGGAACAGGAATAGTGCTAATATCGCAGGAATAATGCCGATGAGCACTAGCAGCTGATAGGTACCGCGAGCCAGCTCGAGAGCCCCTTTCTGGAGAAGGAAGACCACAATAGCGGCAGTAACCAAACCACAAACAGCTCCTGATGTGTCCATAGCCCGGTGGAACCCGAATGCCTTACCTCTATTCTCAAGCGCAGCAGAATCAGCCACCAAGGCATCTCGAGGTGCAGTGCGAATACCTTTACCCAGCCGGTCTGCAAATCTTACACCCAGGACAATTGTCCATGTAGAGGCAAGGTACATGAAAGGCTTGGCTATGGCAGAAAGAGTGTAGCCAATGACAGTTAGAGGTTTTCGTTTTCCCAGTCTGTCACTAAACCAGCCACTGGCTATTCTGACCAGTGAGGCTATGCTGTCGGCAAGCCCTTCTACGAAGCCGATGACCACTGTTGTAGCACCCAAGACGTTGGACAAGAATAAGGGCATAAGAGTAAAGATCATCTCACTGCTGGTATCGGTGAGAAAACTTACCATACCGAGAAAGAAAATGTTTGGGTGAAGTGCGAGCTTTGTCCCCTTGTCATTTTTTGTCTGTCCGGTTTTGTCAGTCAATCTCCTAAAACCCCATAGACGAGTTCTTTTATTCTTTTTCTTGATTGTTCCAGCACTTGTTTTCCTGCATCAGTGGCTTCGTAGTACTTTCGCATTTTCCCGTTGACTACGCGCGTATAGCTCTTGAGAAAAGGATTTTCTGTCTATCATGCTATCGCAATCCAATATCGGATTGCGATAGCATAATCCTAACAACCGAGGCTTGTCAAAGACTCAGCACAGGCTTTGACAAAATTGGCTTTTTGGGTTATTATTAATTCTCGAGTGTATTAGGTTGTTAGCCTCTGGTGGTCAGAGCGAGGTGGAACCACCCGTTCCCATCCCGAACACGGAAGTGAAACACCTCAGCGCAGACGATACTGAGGGGGCAACTCCTTGGGAAAATATGCCACTGCCAGAGGCTTTTTGCTTTTTGTGCTTTTGTTGTACTTCGGCTCTGAATTTTGACATTGCGCGATGAACAGCCTATAATTTAATTCGGTAGCCTTATATCTTAGGAAAGGTTACCAGGAAGCGAGAGCCAGGATGGCTAGTAGATTTGAGAAGTTTTCCGAAAGAGCCCGCCGTGCCTTAAGCAGAGCCCAGGAAGAAGCACAACGATTTGGGCATAATTACATCGACACGGAACACATTTTGCTGGGTCTTGTAGCGGAAGAAGAAGGAGTTGCCAGCAGAGTGTTGACGAATTTGGGAGTGCCTCCTAACAAGATACGGGCTGCGGTGGAGTTTGTGGTGGGTCGTGGAGAGAGAACTGCAATAGGGGAAGTCGGGCTCACACCCAGGGCGAAGAGGGTCATCGAGCTTGCTGTTGATGAAGCGCGCCGCTTGAGTCATAGCTATATAGGCACTGAGCACCTTTTGCTTGGCTTATTGCGTGAGAGGGAGGGGGCAGCGGTGGGGGTCTTGGAAAGTTTCGGTATCACTTTAGAGAAAGTACAGGCTGAGATAAATACTATATTGAGTCAAGGGATAGCTCATCCTCGTGCTGCTGCGCGCGGTACTGTGAGAACACCGGTGCTGGATCAGCTTGGCATAGATTTGACCAGTGCAGCTAGGTCAGGGAAACTGGACCCGATTATTGACCGAGAGAAGGAGATCGAGCGCATTATACAGATATTAAGTCGGCGCACCAAGAATAATCCTGCTCTTATCGGGGAACCCGGTGTGGGCAAGACAGCCATAGTCGAAGGTCTGGCTCACAGGATTGTGGAAGGCGATGTTCCCGAGACTTTACAGGGCAAACGTTTGGTGACGCTTGATATAGGCTCTTTGGTGGCTGGCACAAAATACCGTGGTGAGTTTGAGGAAAGGCTTAAAAAGGTCATCGAGGAGATAAAGACAGCAGGTAACTGTGTGATCTTTGTTGATGAATTGCATACGATAGTAGGCGCTGGTGCTGCCGAAGGTGCAGTGGATGCCTCGAACATTTTAAAGCCATCTTTGTCCCGGGGTGAGATACAGTGTATCGGTGCTACCACTTTGGATGATTACCGGAAATATATTGAAAAAGATGCTGCCTTGGAGCGACGTTTCCAGCCGGTCTTAGTCGCCGAACCGACTGTGGAACAGACTCTGGACATCCTTCGGGGCATTAAGTCACGTTACGAAGAGCACCACAAGCTCATTATCAGCGATGAGGCTTTACAGGCGGCGGCTTCGCTATCGGCAAGATATATACCTGACCGGTTCTTGCCGGACAAGGCTATTGATGTGATGGATGAAGCAGCCTCAAGGGTTCGTATCAAGCGTGGTTCAGCTCCAATAGGACTGACTGAAGCTCGCCGGGCACTTGAAGCGGTTCGTAGGGATAAGGAAGCCGCTATCGCGGCTAAAGAGTATGAGTATGCCGCTGAATTACGAGATCGTGAGGTGCAGCTGATCGAGAAAATCAATACTATGGAACAGAAATGGCAGGACGAGCGGGAGAAAGATAAGCCTGTGGTAACTGCGGAGGACATTGCTGAGGTGGTGAGTATGTGGACTGGTGTCCCTGTAGTGCGTCTGACCACTGATGAGACCAGCCGACTGTTGAATATGGAAGAGGCGTTGCATCGCCGTATTATTGGTCAAGATGAGGCGATAAACATTGTATCTAGGGCTGTTCGACGGGCTAGGGCTGGTCTCAAAGACCCACGGCGTCCTATCGGCTGCTTCATGTTCTTGGGCCCTACAGGTGTTGGTAAGACCGAACTGGTGCGAGCTTTGGCGGAGTTCATGTTTGGTAGTGAAGATGCGATGGTGCGACTTGACATGTCTGAATTTATGGAGCGGCATACTGTAGCCCGATTGGTTGGGGCGCCCCCCGGATACATCGGTTATGAGGAGGGGGGACAGCTTACCGAGGCTGTGCGTCGCAAGCCCTATTGTGTGATACTTCTTGACGAGATTGAGAAAGCACATCCCGATGTTTTTAATATACTACTGCAGATCTTTGATGACGGTCACCTTACTGATGCCAAGGGAAGGCGGGTTGACTTTCGCAATAGCGTTATAGTTATGACCAGCAATGTGGGCGCTAAGCACATAAAGGGTGTTATGAGTATTGGTTTCACAGCAAGAATGGAAGACGAGGCAAGCCGCCAGGTAGAATATGAGAAAATGAAAGAGAAAGTTCTTTCAGAGTTGAAAACGACTTTCCTGCCTGAATTTTTGAACCGCATTGATGAAGTAGTTGTTTTCCACTCTCTGACTAAGGAGCACATCAGGCAGATCGTTGATTTAATGCTCAGCCAGGTGGCTAAGTCGCTTGCTGACAGGGATATGAAACTTGAAGTTACAGGCGCAGCTAAGGAATTTTTGGGTGAAAAGGGGTACAACCCGACCTTTGGGGCTCGACCTTTGCGCCGTGTGATTCAAAACGAGGTTGAAGATAAACTTTCAGAGGCATTGCTTAAGGGCGAGTTTAGATCGGGCGATACTGTGGTTGTTGATTATGACGGGGAAAAAATCATAATTCGAGCAGCTGCCGGGGCGTTGACAGGTGAAGCAGCACGTCCTAGCTGAAATCTAAGCGTGGTTTGATTTTCCAATGTGGGGATGGGATTCACCAGTAAATGAAATCCCATCCCCTTTACGTTTGAAGGGTCATGATCTTCTAATATGATTCTGGGGTTCCTGCATTGAATAGGTCAAGGCACAGGACGGTATTTGTTTGTCAACAGTGTGGCAAGGAAAGCCCAAAATGGATGGGGAGGTGTCCGAATTGTCAGGCATGGAATACTTTTATCGAGACCGAGGTCATCTCTACAGTTCACGCTGCATCAGCGGTTAAGCCTAGTGAAAGTGTCCCTCAGGAGTTGTCAAATTTGGTGCCTGGGGAGACACCGCGATTGCCTTTGCCTCTTATTGAGCTTGATCGGGTTTTGGGTGGTGGGGTAGTGCCTGGCTCTCTGGTGCTCATCAGTGGTGACCCCGGTATTGGCAAATCAACCTTACTACTCCAGGTGTGTTCAGCTATAGCTAGCAGTGGCAACAAGGTGATATATGTTTCAGGGGAGGAATCCGCCCAGCAGATAAAGCTAAGAGCAGAAAGACTGGGTATCAAGGGGGAAAGGCTGTATATACTTGCTGAGACACGTCTCGAGGTTGTTTTCAGGCGTCTGGAGGAGTTAACTCCAGCGGTCGTTGTTGTCGATTCTATTCAGACAGTCTATGTTGAAGATGTGGTTGGTGCGCCGGGGAGTGTTGCCCAGATACGTGAATGCACTTTGAGGCTCATGCAGTGGGCAAAACAAAGCGGGATACCTGTTTTCATCACAGGGCATGTGACAAAGGATGGAGCAATTGCTGGTCCTAGAGTGCTTGAGCATATTGTGGACGCGGTACTTTATCTTGAAGGCGAGATTTTCAGTAGTTACCGGATATTGCGGAGTACAAAGAATCGCTTTGGCTCTACAAACGAAGTGGGCGTTTTTGAGATGAGCAGTAGCGGCTTGATAGAGGTGCCCAACCCTTCGGAGGTCTTTTTAGCTTCGCATTGCGACGGCGTAGTGGGCTCAGCTGTAGTGCCTACGCTTGAAGGGAGTCGCCCTTTGTTGGTGGAGATGCAGGCTTTGACGAACCCTGCCAGTTTTGGTCCGCCAAGGCGTATTGCAAATGGCGTCGATTTCAGTCGTTTACTTTTAGTTGTTGCAGTGCTTACAAGACGTGCCGGGGTTAACCTGTCCAATCAGGATGTTATAACAAATGTTATTGGTGGTCTCAAGATAAGCGAGCCAGCTGCTGATCTTGGTATCGCACTGGCTATAGCCTCTAGCTGTAAAGATGTAAAAGTTGTTCAGGGGCTTGTGGCAGTGGGTGAGATCGGGTTGAGCGGTGAACTCCGCACTGTGCCCCATCTGGAGAGACGGATTACAGAGGCTGTCAGGCTGGGCTTTAAGCGATGTTTGATTCCGATGGCTTCACCCAAACTAGATATTAGCGGGGTGGAGCTTTTAAGGGCGGGTACTTTGTCCGAGGCGCTTAGACTCGGGTTGTCCAGGTTGCCGAAGGGTAAGATAATTGAGGGTAGCTTATGACTCCGGGTGTAGGAGTAATTATTGTGGCGGCAGGCACCAGCCAGAGGCTGGGAATCGACAAGGTGCTGTTACCTTTGGGGGGTAAACCATTGATAGCCTGGTCAGTGGATGTCTGTCAGGCTTGCGATTTGGTTGACAAAATAGTGGTCGTTCTGAATAAAAATAATTTCGATCCTGTTGCAAAGCTGGCGACCTCGAGGGGGTGGTCTAAAGTAAGACTGTGTCTTGGTGGTGCTAGACGTCAGGAGTCTGTAAGACAGGGGCTCAATGTCCTTGAGGGATGTCAGTGGGTAGTAATACATGACGGAGCAAGACCGTTTTTGACGCCAGAATTAATCCGCTGTGGGCTGGAGGCGGCGAGAGAAACAGGAGCCGCTGTGGCGGCAGTGCCGTCTAAGGACACGATAAAACTTTCAGGTGCTGATATGATAGTCTGTGAAACACCACCCCGTGACAATGTGTGGATAGTGCAAACTCCTCAGGTCTTTCGCTTTGATATAATAAGTAATGCCCATATGGTGGTGAAGACTGATGTTACTGATGATGCAGAGCTGGTAGAAAGGTCAGGCGGCAAAGTTAAATTATATTTGGGGTCATACAAAAATATAAAAGTCACTACTCCAGAAGACCTTATTTTAGTGGAAACTATAGCTAAGGAACAGCAGGACAGTGCGAGTCGGTTTAGGATATGATGTTCACCCTCTAATGTCAGGGCGTAAGCTGGTCATCGGTGGTGTGGAGGTACCGTTTGAAAAAGGGCTGGGTGGTCACAGCGATGCAGATGTTTTGGTCCATGCTATAGCTGATGCTCTGTTAGGTGCCGCGGGGTTTAGGGATATAGGAGTTCAGTTTCCGCCGCATGATCCTCAATACAGGGGCATTTCTAGCTTGGTGTTGCTTGGTGATGTGAGCAAACTTCTCAGAGAAAATGGGATTACAGTATGCAATGTTGATGCAGTAATTGTTGCCGAACGCCCTAGGTTGTCAGCCTTTATCGACGAGATGCGAAGTCGGATCAGCCAGGTATTGGGCGTTGCTATCTCGCAGGTTATGGTCAAGGCGACAACTACAGAAGGTTTAGGTTTTGCAGGCAAAGGCGAAGGGATAGCTGCTTACGCTGTAGCAATGGTGGATGAAAGCAAGTCAGCTTATTAAGGAGAAGGTTGGCAAGTCTTTTTAAGAATATTAAGAAGGACATACAGGCGGTTTTTGAACATGATCCTGCAGCGAAGAACGTGTGGGAGGTCATTTTTGCTTATCCGGGTTTTCATGCCCGCCAGCTTCATCGTCTGGCGCATACTTTGTGGCGGTGGCATATTCCATTTTTCCCTCGCCTTATCTCACATATTAACCGTTTTCTTACCGGGATCGAAATTCATCCCGGTGCCAAAATTGGGGAAGGTTTCTTCGTTGACCACGGCATGGGAGTGGTCATTGGTGAGACAGCAGAGATAGGTGACAATGTTGCTTTGTATCAAGGTGTTACTTTAGGTGGTACCAGTCTCATGAAAACAAAGCGCCATCCGACTCTGGGAAACAATGTGGTTGTAGGTGCTGGTGCGAAACTCATAGGTGCCATCACTATAGGTGATAATGTCAAGGTTGGAGCGGGCTCTGTGGTGGTGACTTCGGTGCCGGCTAATGCTACTGTGGTAGGCGTGCCGGGTAGGGTAGTGGAGATTCGAAATCCTGATACCGATACTGTTGAGAAATTGCCTGACCCAGTTTGGGAGAGGCTGGAAAACCTTGAGAGGCGAGTTGCCGAACTTGAGAAGAAGCTGGGGGCAGTGCAGTCTGATATGCATGAGAGAAAGTAGATTTTTGGAGAAGTCATATGAAGGTATTTAATACCATGTCAGGAGTGAAAGAGGCATTTCGCCCTAGCGGTGATACTGTCAGTATGTATGTTTGTGGTGTCACTGTATACAGTGATTGCCATATCGGTCACGCAATGAGTTATATAGTGTTTGATGTTATAAGGCGTTACTTGGAGTTTAAAGGCTATAAAGTCAGGCATGTCCAGAATTTCACTGATATAGATGACAAGATAATAAATCGAGCTCAAGAGCTGGGTGTGCCGGCGTCGGAGTTGGCTGAGCAGTACGTAGCAGAATATTTCAAAGATATGGACGCTCTAAATATAAAAAGGGCGCACATTTATCCAAAAGCGACGGAGGAAATACCGAAGATAATTGAAATCGTAGATGGCTTGATAAAAAGAGGGTATGCCTACGTATCAAGAGGGAGCGTATACTTCAGAGTAAAGAGTTTTCCTGAGTACGGTAAATTATCCCATCAAAGCCTGGATGACATGTTAGCCCGGGGTTCTATCGAAGGAGGTGAAAAGGAGTTTCCTCTCGATTTTGCCTTATGGAAAGCTGCCAAAGCTGGTGAACCATGGTGGTCTAGTCCATGGGGTAAAGGAAGACCTGGGTGGCATGTCGAATGTAGCGCAATGTCATTGAAATATCTGGGCGAAAGCATTGATATCCATGGGGGTGGGCAAGACCTTATTTTCCCGCATCATGAGAATGAAATAGCACAGTCAGAGGCTTTTACCGGAGTGGCTCCCTTTGTAAGGTACTGGCTGCATAATGGTCTACTCCAGATGGGAGAGGAGAAAATGAGCAAATCGCTAGGAAACTTAATAACCGTTAAGGACGCGCTTCAGCGATATAGTTCTGACACCTTGCGGTTGTTTGTTTTGAGTTCTCATTATCGCAGCCCGTTGACCTACAGCGAGGAGGCTTTAAAGGCTGCTGACAGTGGTGTCGAGCGGCTACGACAAGCACTTAGGTGCAAGGAAGAGCCTAGTGGCAGCGGTACTCTGGACGCTGACCCGTTTAGAAAAAGGTTCATAGATTGTATGGACGATGACTTCAATACTGCTCAAGCTGTAGCTGTGTTATTTGATTTGGCTAGGGATATAAATAGAGCACGCGCAGACGGGGTCAGTGTGACTAAGGCACAAGAGACTTTGTTAGAACTGGCTAAAATCCTAGGATTGACTTTGGAGGAGCCGAAGAGGCCTGAGATTGATGCCGAGCCTTTAATTGAATTATTGATCGAGATACGTAGTGAACTGCGTCAGGCTAAAGAGTGGCAGTTAGCTGACAAAATACGTGCTCGCCTTTTAGAGTTGGGGGTGGTACTTGAAGATACAGCTAAGCGCACTATATGGAGACGTGCTCGCTAGGTTTGTCGGGGTGTTCTTGGGCTCACCGTAATCTTATCGCCTGTCCTGGCATTCAAGACTGAAGCAGCATTGCCTCCGACAAATGAAATTTCTAAATACCCGCTGCTACCTATTAGAGCCGTCAGCCCTTTGCTTTGCGCGTAAAACAGGCTCAATCCGTGTATATGATGGCTATTGATAAATATGCTGATTTGATCGGATGGGAGGTCATTGCTCTTTATGTTAGTAATTAAGTTACCGAAGGCGTCGATATGTAATACGTAACCGGTTATGTTGCCTTCGGAGTCCCTGTAGGGTTGGGGTATAGGGAAAGTATATATCTGAGTTATCTTTTTGCCGAATTTATTTAATGGTGTGCCGAGTGAAAGGTGAGCTGCTACTGGGGCGAAAATGTCCCGCCCATGAAATGTTGAACTGATTGGTTGTAGCCAGAAGTGAGAATTAGTGATGGCGATTGCCTTGATTGCAGGGTCGAGCTTTTGTATTTCTAGTTTTGGTGTGGGGTAGGGGGATTCTTTTACAGGCGTTGTACTTGCTTCAGCAACTATATAACTTAGGACGCCGTTATCGGGCGCTAGGAAAAAGGCTGAACGAGTCTTGATAATGATCGCTTTCCGCTGACTGCCAACACCGGGGTCAACCACGACTACGTGTATAGTCCCGATGGGGAAATAACTGTAGACGGTGCTGATTATGAAAGCTGCCTCAACAATGTTCTGAGGTTTTATTGAATGGCAAATGTCAACAATGGTTGCCCTTGGGTTGATGCTCAGTATTACTCCTTTCATAGCAGCCACATAAGCATCTCTTATGCCGAAGTCGGTAGTAAGGGTTACGATCCCAGCCATATCGTGGTCTTTACTAAGATATATCAGAAGCCCCGGACAACCAAGATCGAAAGTATTACGAATAGCACTGTCAAGGCTATAGTAAATTGGAACAGGCTTTTTTCTACGCCTCGGCGCGTTCGGTAAACACTGTCCGGCTGACCGAATATGCCACCGAGTCCGCCACCTCTCGCTTGAAGCATGATGACTGCGACTAAGGCTGCAGCCACCAAAATCTGAGCAATAAGTAAATAAGTAGACACCTTATCCTCCTTCAAGAATTTGCAGTAAGGTTTCTCTCACAGCGTTAGGATTCGCTCTACCTCTAGTTGCTTTCATTACCTGTCCAACGAGGTAGACCAGAGCTTGTTGTTTTCCTGACTTATAGTCGGATACTGCCTGGCTGTTGTTGGCTATCACCTCATTAGCCACCCTTGCTATCTCTGTGACATCGCTTATTTGACTTAACCCTTTTTGGCTGACGATTTCGCTAGCCTTTTTACCGCCGAGAAACATTTCTTCGAAAACAGCTTTGGCTGTAGGTCCAGTGATTATTGCCTTGTCTATCATTTCTAATAGTTCAATCAGGTGCGACGGGGTAACTTTGGAATCTTCGATTCTTGAGTTGGTGGCATTAAGCATCCGGCTGAAATCACCAAGCAGCCAGTTGCTTATTGTCTTGGCTTTCTTCCGGACCTCCTCATTTGAGGAGGCAGCACTCGTCATGACACATTCTTCGAAATAGTCTGCCATTGCCTTGGATTCAATGAGCAGGCTAGCGTCATACATTGGTAGACCATACTGGTTGACAAACCGGTCGCGTCTGGCATCAGGCAGTTCAGGCAGGCGGGATTTTATTTCCTCTATCCATGCTTTATCAAAAATCAGCGGTGGCAAGTCAGGTTCCGGAAAATAGCGGTAGTCATGGGCGTATTCTTTACTCCTCTGGCTTACAGTAGCCCCCTTAGCCTCTACCCAGCCGCGGGTCTCTTGGAAGAGTTGCCCACCCTTTTCCAAGATTTCTTGTTGTCGTTTAGCTTCGTATTCCAGCGCTCGATACACAGCCCTGAAGCTGTTCATATTTTTAACTTCTACCTTGGGCAGGTATTCGGTGCTGCCTTTAGGACGGATGCTGATATTTGCATCGCACCTGAAGCTCCCCTCCTCCATGTTACCTGTGGATACACCGAGGTATTGAAGGATGGAGCGTAGCTTGATGAGGTATTGCCTTGCCTCTTCTGGTGAATTTATATCTGGCTCGCTGACGATTTCCATGAGTGGCACACCAGCCCTATTCACATCGACAAGAGTATAATTTTCACCTTCCGGGTTTGTTAAATGGATCAGTTTTGCAACATCTTCTTCCAGATGCACGCGTGTGATGCCGATCCTTTTTTTCTTTTCTCCTAGCTCGATTGTTAGCCAGCCACCTTTGCCGATAGGGGCATCATATTGGGATATCTGGTAGCCTTTCATGAGGTCTGGGTAAGGATAATTTTTACGATCAAATTTGGCATATTCGGCAATAGTACAATTGAGAGCTAGAGCAGTCATTATTGTGTATTCTATCGCCTTACGGTTGATTGTGGGCAGCACACCTGGCATACCCAGGCATATTGGGCAAACATGTGTATTTGGAGGGGCACTGGCATAGTCAGCACTGCAGGGACAAAACATTTTGCTTTTAGTGAGTAGCTGCGCGTGGACTTCCAGTCCAATGATAATTTCGTATTCCACAACATCGGTTAGTATATCAACATCGTGGTAACTCAGCAACAATTGCCTTTCCCGTCCCATGGACATTGCCAAAAGAGCACTAGCTATGTTTTTACCAGTATACCGAGGTTGATTAGACATTGTGTCTATTCCTTGCTATGCTATGAATTCGACGGCCGTTTAGTACTTGGCAACTGCATATAAAGTTCAGAGGACCCTGGCCCATGAAAAGTCTCAAGACTAAGTTTGTAGGGCGGTATTGTTGCCGCTATAGTGAATTGCCCACCACTATGGAGGCAGCCAGAACGTTAGCCAGAGAAGGGGCGCCAGAAGGGGCTGTTGTTATTGCTGATGTACAGACGGCGGGCAGAGGGCGCCTGGGCAGGTCATGGTTTTCTCCGCTAGGAGGTTTGGCTATGTCTGTGATATTTAAGCCTCCTCTTGATCGTTTGCCCTACATGGTAATGATAGCTTCATTAGCGGTGGTCAAGGCTATTAAGAAGATAACTGGTCTGGAGTGTTTCATAAAATGGCCAAACGATGTGTTAATTGGGAACAAAAAGGTTTGTGGCATTCTTATAGAGAGCGAGATGGTATCAGGGCAAGTTAGTTTCGTTATTCTGGGTATTGGGGTAAATATCAATTTCGACCCATCGATTTTACCCGAAATCTCAGAC